>JBAREU010000305.1:0-4395 GCA_049796515.1 Solirubrobacterales bacterium | reverse complement strand
GTTGCCGGCCGGGTCGCCGAGCAGCGAGGCGACGGCGGCCGCCCGCTCAACCCGCTCGATCCGCACCATCTTGCGAGCGCCGATGAACGCCCCGCCGCCGCTGACGCTGACGATGTAGGAGTCGATCCTGGCGACCGCGTCGTCGGCGTTGTACATGTGCGGCTCCTCGATCGTCACCACCACCTCCTCGCCAACTTTGAAGGGCAGCGCCCGCTCCTCGATCTCGGCGCGAGTGCCGGCCTCGACCAGGGTGAAGCTGTCGATCGCCAGCGCGTCGCCACCCTCGAAGTGGAACTGCTTGCCGGTTTCCTCCTCCAGCTCGGCCAGCCCGCTGTCGGGCTCGATCAGCTTCGCCGCGACCTTCGGGTTGACCCGCAGGAGGAAGGCCTCCTCGTCGCGGCTTGCCATCTCTCGCATCTGCCGCAGTCCCTCCAGCGCCACCGTCTCGGCGGAGAGGACGACACCCTCGCCGTCGCATGTCGGACAGGGGGCGGTGAGGATCTCACGCACCCCGTCGGTGATGTTTTGCCGGGTCATCTCGACCAGCCCGAGCGGCGATACCTCGACCACGTAGCTCTTCGACTTGTCGGCGTCGAGCGCTTTGCGCAGCGTTTTCAGCACTTTGTCGCGGTTCCTCGCCCGCGCCATGTCGATGAAGTCGATGACGATGATGCCGCCGATGTCGCGCAGCCGCAGCTGGCGCACCGTCTCATCCGCCGCCTCGGTGTTGACCCTGGTGATCGTCTCCTCGAGGCCGCCTTTGCCGCGACCGGTGAAGGAGCCGCTGTTGACGTCGATCACGGTCAACGCCTCGGCGTAATCGATGATCAGGTAACCACCCGAAGGCAGATCGACCCGCCGCACCAGCGTCGACTCGAGTTCCTTGTCGATCCCCCATTTCTCCAGCAGCGGCTTGCTGCTCTCATACAGCTCGACTTTCTCGACCAGCTCGGGCGCGGTGCGCTGGAAGAAGCCGGTCACCCGTTCGAACTGCTTCGGCGAATCGATCACCGCGCTTTCGAAATCGGAGAGGAAGACGTCGCGCAGCACCCGCACCGGCAGGTCGGCCTCCTGGAAGACGAGGCCCAGCCCCTTGGTTTTCTCGGCGCGCCGCTCGAGCACGTCGTAGAGCCTGTGCAGGTAGCCGATCTCCCTGACGAAGTCGGATTTCTTCGCCCCGTGGGCGGCCGTGCGGACGATTAGCCCGCCGGGACCCTTGTAGGTGCGGTCGACCATCTTGCGCAGCCGGTCGCGCTCCGATTCGGAGAGCCGGCGACTGACGCCGACGCCGCTACCCTGCGGCGCGTAAACCAGGTAGCGGCCAGCGATCGAGAGGTTCATCGAGAGGCGGGCGCCCTTCGACTTGAGCGGGTCCTTGACGACCTGGACGAGGATCTCCTGCCCGGACTTGATCAGCTCGCCGATCTTGCGGCCGCTGCCGCGACCGCGCCGCGGCGCCTGTTCGCCGTTGGGCAGGACGATCTCGTCGACGTGCAGGAAGCCGTTGCGCTCGAGGCCGATGTCGACGAAGGCGGCCTCCATGCCGGGAAGGACGTTGTCGACCTTCCCCTTGTAGATGTTGCCGACGATCGATCGCCGGCCGCGGCGCTCTATGTAGAGCTCCGCCACGTTGCGGTTGCCGCCTTTCGTCTTCGACTCGAGGACGGCGACACGGGTCTCGCCGCGATCGGCGGACACCAGGATGGTTTTTTTCATTGATTCAGCTCAGTTCAGATAGGTACGCATGGCCGGGTCCCCTTCAACAGGTCACCAGGCGAACCTGCCTTTCTGACTGAGGCGCGCTTGCATGTGAATGCTCTGGAGGACCCCAACCGCGAGTAACGTCGCCAAGACGGAGGAACCTCCGTAGCTCAGCAGCGGCAGGGGGATCCCGGTGATCGGCATGATCCCGAGGTTCATCCCCACATTGACGAAGACCTGGAAGAGCAGCATGGCGGCGATGCCGCCGGCCACGAGGATTCCGTATGAGTTCTTCGAGAGCGTCACGATCCGCAGCGCCCGCCAGATCAGCAGGGCGTATAGGGATAGGACGAATGCGGCGCCGACAAATCCGTAGCGCTCACCGATCACCGCGAAGATGAAGTCGGTGTGCCGCTCGGGGACGAAGTCGAGCCGCGTCTGGGTGGCCCGATCGCCCCGCCCGGTCGTTAGCCCGGAGCCGATGGCGATCTTGGCCTGGTTCTGCTGGTAGCCCGCGTCGCTGGGATCGCCAGTGGGATCCAGGAAGGACGTGAGTCTCTCCTGCTGGTAGCCGTGCAGGATCGGTTTCCCAACTGCGGGAGCGATCACGAGGACGACTGCCACCAAGGCGACGAGGGCCGCGCCGATCACCGCGAAGTGCGTCCAGCGGACGCCCCCCACGAACATCACGGCGAGGGTGATTGCCCCGTACACCAGAGAGGTGCCGAGGTCCGGCTGCAGGAATACCAGTGCAGCCGGGGCGAGACCGAGGCAGAGGTAGCGCACCGTGCGCTGCCTCGCCGAGCCCCGCCGGGCGCCATCGATGACGAAGCCGGCAAGCGCCAGAACGAGCAGGAGCTTGCCCAGCTCCGATGGCTGGAAGCTGAAGAAGGGAAAGTCGAAGGCGCGCCGCGAGCCGCGCGCGGCGAAGCCGAAGACGAAGACGAGCGAGACGCTGACGCAGAGGAAGGTGTAGATCCCGACCCGCAGCTCACGGAAGCGCGAGTAGTCGATGCGGGAGAGCACGTACATACCGACCAACCCGATCGCGGCGTAGGTCGCCTGCCGGTCGGCGAAGTAGCCGGGGCTGCCGGGAACGTCGTGCAGCGTCGTCTCGCTGAGCACGAACACCCCGATGGCAGCCAGGGCGACGGAAGCGAAGATCAGTGTCCCGTCCATGTAGGACAGGCCAACTCGCTCGGCGATGCTCGGCCGGGTGGCGAACGCTTCGGGGCGGGCGCGTCGGGTTCGGGTCGCGTACACGGCTACTCCACCGCCCCCGCGGCTTCGACCGTTTCGGCCTTCTCGCCGAAGTGCTCGGAGAGGATCTGCAGGGCGGCCGGGGCGGCCGTTTCGGCGCCGAAACCCCCCTGCTCGAAGGTCACCGCGACGACGATCTCTGGGTCTGGGTAGGGAGCAAGCACGACATACCATGACTGATCGGCGTACGGCGGGCGCTCCGCGGTGCCCGTCTTGCCCGCCACGGGAACCGGGAAACCGCCGAAGACTTCGTAGGAGGTCCCGCCGGGCGACTGGGCGGCGTCGTGCAGGCCGGCGAGGATCGTATCCCGCCACTCAGGCTCGATCTCCACTGAGCGCGCCGGGCGCGGCTCGATTTCGCGCAGCACCCGGCCGGCGGCGTCTTCGACCTGCAGGGCGACATGCGGACGGGGAACGGTGCCACCGTTGGCGATCGTCGCGTAGGCGACAGCCATCTGCAGCGGATCGGCCTGCAGGTCGCCCTGACCGACGGCGAGGTTGACGTTATCCCCGGCCGACCAGGGCCGTTCGGTCAGGTCTTCCTTGTAGAGCTGGTTGCGCCAAGCCGGGGTAGGCAGCAATCCCGGCTGCTCGCCCGGCAGGTCGATGCCGCTCTCACGGCCGATGCCCAGCTTGTGCGCCCACTCCTGCAGCGCCGGGCTGCCGTTCATGCGATCGCCAAGCGTGTAGTAGAAGACGTCGGAGGAGACCTGTAGAGCGGTCTGCATCGCAAGAGAGCCGTGTGCGACACCGCCGGCGTTTTCGAAGTCGATGCCGCCAAGGCTGAAGACACCGTCGTCGTAGATCGATTCGCCCACCGTCACGTTGCCGCTCGCCAGCGCCGCGACCGAGGTGATCGGCTTGAAGGTCGAGCCGGTCGGGTAGGCGCCGGCAATCGCGCGGTTGGTGAGCGGCGCGAGCACCGGGTCGCTATAGAGCTGGTCGACCTGCGCCTGGCTGATCGGTGGCGTGAGCACGTCTGGGTCGAAGGTAGGATTGGAGCCCATCGCGAGGATCGCGCCGCTACGCACGTCCATCGCCACGTAGGCACCGGCCAGTCCCTGACCGGCGAGAGCGGCGTCGCCGGCTTCCTGCAGGCTCGAGTCGACCGTCAGGCGGAGGTTGTCGCCGGGCGCCGGGTCGATCACGTCCAGTCGCCCTCCGGGGGTCGGTTGGCCGAGGGCGTCGACCTGGATCCGCGTGGCCCCGGCGCGCCCGCGCAGCACCTCGTCATAGGTGTACTCGACCCCGTCCTGACCGACCGCGTCGCCGGGCTCGAGGCCTTTGTAACGGGGTTCCTTCAGCTGTTCTTCGCTGACCTCACCGACGTTGCCGAAGAGGTGGGCGGCGAGCGTCCCGTGGGGATAGCTGCGGACGAAGACGCGCTGCACCGTCACCCCGGGGAAGCGGTCCTGGTTCTCCTCCAGGTCTGTC
>JBAREU010000304.1:0-2007 GCA_049796515.1 Solirubrobacterales bacterium | reverse complement strand
CCTCGATGTGGGCGACGAGTCGTGCCGCCGCCTCGGGCAGAGCGGACTCCGCTTTGGCCGAGAGGACGAGGGGGATCGGTCCCGTGAGGGGCTCGGTAGCGGGTTGCTCGGCTTGCTCCGCCGCAGGGGCCTCCTCCAAGATCACGTGGGCGTTGGTGCCGCTGATGCCGAAGGAGGAGACGCCTGCCCTGCGTGGGCGGCCGTCTGCCTCCCAGGGGGCCTGCTCTGTCAGGAGCTCGATCTCCCCCGCCTCCCAATCGACTTTCGAGGAGGGTGCGTCTAGATGGAGCGTCTTCGGCAGGACGCCCGCGCGCATCGCCTCGGTCATCTTGATCACGCCGGCGACGCCCGCGGCCGCCTGGGTGTGGCCGATGTTCGACTTGAGCGAGCCGAGCTTCAGCGGCTCGTCCCTTTCCTGGCCATAGGTGGCGAGCAGGGCCCCCGCCTCGATCGGGTCGCCGAGGGTCGTGCCGGTGCCGTGGCCCTCGACCGCGTCGACCTCCTTGGCCGCGAGGCCGGCATTGGCGAGCGCCTGGCGGATCACCCGCTCCTGGGAGGGGCCGTTGGGGGCGGTGAGGCCGTTGGATGCCCCGTCCTGGTTGACGGCGGAGCCCTTGAGCAGGGCGAGAATCGGGTGCCCGTTCTGCCGCGCCTCGGAGAGGCGCTCGAGCACGAGCACACCGACCCCCTCCGACCAACCGGTGCCGTCGGCCGCCTCGGCAAAGGACTTGCAGCGCCCGTCGGCGGCGAGGCCGCGCTGGGCGCTGAAGGCGACGAAGGGCACGGGGGTGGAGAGCACCGTCACGCCACCGGCAAGGGCGAGGCTGCACTCCCCGCTGCGCAGCGCCTGCGAGGCCAGATGCATCGCCACCAGTGAGGAGGAGCAGGCGGTGTCGACGCTGATCGCCGGACCCTCCAAGCCGAGGGCGTATGAGACGCGGCCTGAGACGATGCTCGAGGTCAGGCCAGCCGCCGGACTGTAGTCGCGGTCCCCCACCCCCGCGAAGACCCCGGTCTGGGTCCTGCGCAGCGCCGCAGGGTCGATGCCCGCGTCCTCCAGCGCCTCCCAGCTCGTTTCCAGCAGCAGCCGCTCCTGCGGGTCCATCATCAACGCCTCGCGCGGGCTGATCGCGAAGAACTCGGGGTCGAACTCACCGGCAGCCGCCATGAACCCGCCCTCGCGCGTGTATGAGGTCCCCGGGTTGTCGGGATCGGGGTGGTAGAGGCGCTCGAGGTCCCACCCCCGATCGGCGGGGAACTCGGAGATCCCGTCGCGGCCCTCGGCGACGAGCTGCCAGAGCTCCTCTGGCGAGGAGACCCCGCCCGGGTAGCGACAGGCCATACCGACGATCGCGATCGGCTCCTCGCTGGCCTGTGCCCTGACGACCGCTTGCGTCGCCCCTCCGCTCGCGGTCGCCTCGGCCAGCAGGTGCTCGGCGAGAGCAGCGGCACTCGGGTAGTCGAAGACGACGGTAGCGCCGAGCTCGAGCCCGGTTGCACCACTCAAACGGTTGCGCAGCTCGACCGCGCCGAGCGAGTCAAGGCCCATCTCGCGGAAGGCTCGGTCCGGCTCGATTTCGTGGGCCGAGGCGTGACCAAGCACGGCGGCTGCGTGGCTTCGGACCAGCTCCAGGACGAGGCCCCGGTGCTCCCCGTCCGGCGCCTCAGCCAAGAGACGACCGAGCGATCCGCGTTGCGCCTCGCTGCGGGCTGAAACGCGGACGAGCCCGCGCAGGATCGGCGCCAGGGCCCCGGCTTCCGCCCGAGCACGCAGCGCCGGGGCATCGAAGCGCACCGGTGCCAGCAGGGGCTTACCCAGATCGCGGGCGGCGTCGAAGAGCTCGAGGCCCTGCTCGGCGCTCATCCTGTCGAAGCCAAGACGCTGGCGGATCTGGTTGGCGAGGCGCTCCATCAGCTCCTCGTTGCCCTGCAGCTCAGCCGCCTGCTCGCCAGCGAGACTGCTCTGGCCGTCCCATGTCCCCCAGGCCAGCGCCGTGGCGGGCAAAC
>JBAREU010000303.1:0-2859 GCA_049796515.1 Solirubrobacterales bacterium | reverse complement strand
ACCTGAGCCTCGGCTGGGTCCGCAACCTGATGGCGCTCGAGCTGCTGGCGATGAGCGCGATCGTCGTCGCCGCCTGGCCATTGCGACCCCCTCGGGGGGAGGACGACGGCGACCTCGGCAGCTGGCTGCTGGGTGCGGCCGCCGGCTTTGCCGTCGCCTTCCTCGCGATCGTCGCGGCGATCGTGCTCAACGGCTCATCGCCGGCCGACATCTACGACGGCATGGTCACCGAGGCGATGCGGGTCCGCGACGTCAACCTGACCGAGTTCCCCCAACCCGGGGTCGCCGTCGACTGGGCTCTCGCCGCGCTAGCCGCCGCCGCCCTCTGCGTGCGGCTGCGCTCCAGCGGGGGCGGCACGCCGTCGATTTGGCCGGGACTGCTGCGGGCCGCCGCCGGATTGACGATCTGGTTCACGGTCGCCCGCATCGCGCCGTTCGCCCTCAACCCGTCGGCCGGCAACCCGGACTCGCTTGCGGTCGTCCTCGCCTGGGTTGCCGCCTTCCCTCCGGCGGGCGTGGCCGAGCCGGCCTACAAGCGCTTCCTCAGGGTCCTGCTGCCCGCCTTGGCGGTGGCCGGGACGCTCCAGGTCTATCCCGTCGCCGGCAGTCAGATGTCGATAGCCGCGCTCACTTTCGTCCCGGTCGGGGCGCTCTGCATCGCCGATGCGCTGCACTCGCTGCGCGCCTGGAGCGAGGCCCGCGGCGGCGTGGCGCTGGAGCGCCTCGGGATCGTCACCGGCGTCGTCTCGGTCGCCCTCGCCGCCCAGTTCGCTCTCGACGCGATCGTGCGACCGGCCGCGAACGGCGTCGTCGTCTACCGCGATCAGAAGGCGCTTCCCTTTGCCGGCGCCGGCCAGCTTCGCCTCGCGCCCGAAGAGGCCGATACCTACACGCGCCTGGTCGACCTACTGGCGCGCCATCGCTGCACCGATTTCATCGGCTACCCGAACATCGACAGCTTCTACATCTGGTCGGGAATCGAGGCCCCGCCACCGCAGGCCCCCGGCGCCTGGCTCAACGCCCTCGACAGCGAGCGGCAACAGCGGATCGTCGACGAGCTGCGCGCCTCACCCCGGCCCTGCGCGATCCGCAGCGACGCGCGAGCCGAAAACTGGCTGCGCGGCGCCCCGCCCCCCGATAGGCCGCTGGCGCGCTACGTGCTGAACGGGTTCCGGCCGGTAGAGCAGGTGGGCGAATTCCAGTTCATGTTGCCGGTCGAGGGATAGGCAGCCCCGTTGGATTGGCGCGAGTGGGACGAGCAGCGCCGCGACCGGCTCGCTTGGCTTGGGCTCGCCGCGGCGATGGCCGCCGCCGCCGCGCTGCTGCTCTGGGAGGGACGCGGCCAGACCCTCTTCGTCGACGAGTGGTCCTTCGGCTACCTGGGACGGCCGGACATGAGCCTGCCGTCGCTGCTGGCGCCGGATAACGGCCATCTGGCGGCGATCCCCGTCCTGATCACGAAGGCATCGCTAGAGCTCTTTGGGGCCGCTACGGCGCTGCCGTTGCGGCTCGTCGCGGTCGGCACTCACCTCGCCGTGGCGCTGATGCTGTTCGTGATGCTGCGCCGTGCGCTCGGCTCTCTGGCGGCGCTGCTGCCGGCGATCGCGCTGCTGTTCCTCGGCTCGGCGGCCGACATCTTCGTTGGCTCGCATGCGCTGCCGATCGAGCTCTCGGCGGCAACCGGCCTCGCCGCCTGGCTGGCGCTCGAGCGCCGCACGAGTGCCTGGGACGTCATCGCCTGCGTCCTGCTCGTCGCCGGCATCGCCTCCAACGGCTTCGCCCTCCCGTTCATCGCCGGCGCGGTCGCGATCGTGGCGCTCGATCGAGACTCGGGCTGGCAGCGGCAGTGGGTCGCCGCCGTGCCGCTCATCCTCTACGCGCTCTGGCGCCTGACCGAAGGTCGGGGTGAGGAGAGCGACTTCGCGCTCGTCAACGCCGCCGGTCTGCCGGCGTTCGCCTTCGACTCGCTGGCGGCGGAGCTGGCGTCGATCAGCGGCCTCTTCACCGAAGCCGGCGGTACCGCGAACGTCTTCCAACTCGGCCCCGGCCAGGCGCTGGCGGGGGCGACGCTGGTCGCTTTGGCCATTGCCGCGGTCGGTTGGGACTACCGGCCGCCGCGCACGGCCGTCCCAGCCCTGGTCGCCCTGGTGGCCCTCTGGCTCACCACCGGCATGGTCGCCAGCCCTGCCCGCCAGCCCGAGGTCGCCCGCTACATCTACACGGGGATCGTCCTGCTCCTGCTCGTCACCGGACAGGCGATCGCGGCGACGCCGTGGGCGAGGCGGGGTGGAGTGGCGCTGGCCTGTGTCTGCGCCGTGGGCTTGATCCCCAACCTGCAGGCGATTCGCGATGCCGGCATCTTCTTCCGCGAGCAATCCGACCAGAACCGAGCCGCGCTTGCCGCGGCCGACCTGCTGCCCGCAGCCGTCGCTGACGAGCTCGCGCTGGAGATCCAAGAAGATCAGCCCCAGGGTGGCTTTGCCGACCTTTCCTACCAGCTGGGCAGTTACCGCGAGGCGAGGGAGAGATTCGGCACGCCGGCCTTCACGCTGGAGGAACTGCGCAGCGCCAGTCCCGCAGCCCGTGAAGGTGCCGACCGCCTGATCGCGCGAGCGCTGCCGATCGGATTGGTGCTGGCGAACGGCCCGCCGCTGCCCTTCCCGGCAGGAACGCGCCTCGGCCAGGAAGGCGGCCAGCTGAGCTGGCGCGGCGGCTGCGCTCGGTTCGAGCCGGTGACGAGCGGCGCGCAGCTGATCGTGCCGCTCGGTGCCCACGGGATCTGGATCGAACCCGACCCGGGGCCACCGGTCGCCGTCGGCCTGCGCCGCTTCGGCGACACCTACGCGATCGGCGCCGAGG
>JBAREU010000302.1:0-4000 GCA_049796515.1 Solirubrobacterales bacterium | reverse complement strand
CGACCGAGGTTGCCGCGACCGCCGTGCCCTTTGCCGAAGGGCTGCAGGCCGGTGGCGTGGCGGCGACCGGGAAGCACTTCCCTGGGCTCGGAGCCGCCCGCCTCAACACCGACGATGCGGCTCAGCGCATCGGCCTTCAGAGCGGGACGCTGCGCGAGGTCGACGGGGCTCCGTTCCGGCGCTTCGCCCAAGCCGGCGGTGAGATGGTGATGCTGAGCACGGCGATCTACCCGGCTCTCTCGCCGCACCCGGCCGCCTTCTCACGCGCAATCGCCACCGCCGAGTTGCGCGGACGCGTCGACTTCAAAGGCGTCTCAATCACCGACGCCCTAGACACCGCCGCCGCACGAGCCTTCGGCGACACCGCCGAGGTGGCTCGAGCAGCGGCAAGCGCAGGCACCGACCTACTCCTCTACACCGACCCGCGTGAAGCCGCCCGCGCCTACCGCACCCTCATGAGCGGTCTCCGCTCCGGCACCTTCGCCCGCGCTGCTTTCGAGCAGTCGGCCGGCCGGGTCCTGCGTCTCCGTCATCGACTAGGGGCATCCCGGTAGGGGTGAAACGTCTTGTACTTTTTCCGCGGCGAGACACTCGGACGGCCGCAACCGGTCATCGGAAAAAGTTAAGTGGAACCCCTACCGGGATGCCCCCCAGCCGACACCGCCCGAGTAGCCACCCGCACCGAATCTCGCCCAGCCCGCTTCGCCTCATACAACGCATTGTCCGCAGCCGAAAGAACCACGTCGGCTCCGTCGCTGTCCGGTCCGAAGGTCGCGACCCCGATGCTGGCGGTGATCGGCGGGACGGCCTCGCCGGGCGGCGTGTGCAGGCGGATCTCCTTCGCGATCGCGTCGGCCACCTCCTCGGCCTCGTCGAGCTGGCAGCGGGGCAGGACGATCGCGAACTCGTCGCCGCCCAGCCGCGCGAGCACGTCGGTGGCGCGCATCCGCCGGCTCAGCACGCCGGCGATGTCGGCGATCACTCGGTCGCCCTCGGGGTGACCGAGTGTGTCGTTGACCTGCTTGAAGTTGTCGAGGTCGAGCATCAGCACCGCGCCGGGCGTCCCCTCGCGGCGGCTGCGGGCGAGCTCGGTGCGCAGGTCTTCCCCGAAGCGGCGCCGGTTCTTCAAACCGGTCAGCGGGTCCTGGCTTGCCTGTTGGCGCAGCTCCTGCATACGTTCGTTGCGGCTCCAGACCAGGACCAGCGCGGAGAGCAGCGCGGCAAGGGCGAGGCCGACGATGGCGATCAGGATCGGCAGGCTGACCCCGGGGCGGTCCGGATCGCGCACGACGAGCAGCCAGGTGCGGTCGGCGATTTGCAGCGATGCGGCGGCGGCATCGTCGCGTTGCAACTGCGGCCCGGCTACCGTCCGGCCGCCCTCAAGCAGTTGTACGGCGACGTCGTCGTCGAGGGCCGAGGTCGCCGCTGCGGTCAGGTCGGGGACGTGGAAGGCGCCGACCGCAAAGCCGGTTAGCGCCGCACGGCGCTGGTTCACGGTCGACGTCGGCGCGCCGTCGCGGTAGACGGGATGGAAGACGTTGATGCCGGTGCCGCCGATCGGCAGGTGCATGACCCGCGTCGCCGCCGGCTCGCCGCTGTCGCGGGCCTGGAGCAAATAGGGCGAGCGTTTGACGTCGGCGCCCAAGTCGTAGCCGAGCGGCGGTTCGAGCCCGCTGTTGGAAGCGGCGAGGACGAGCGGGTAGAAGTGCGGGCTCGGGTCCGCGCGACGGAACCCGAGCCCCGTGCGCTCGACGATCGGGTAGCCGCGGACGCGCTCGAACTGAGCCCGGCGCGCAGCGGGGACCTCCAGGACGAGGCCGGTGGCGGAGAGGGCGCCGGCGTCCAGCAGAGAGTCCGCCATGACTTCGAACTTGTGGCGGGTGAGCTGGTCGACCGCTTGGTAGAAGGCCACGGCGCTGGCGAGTTGGCCGACGGAGAGGGCGGCCAGCGCTTCCGCCTGGCGTGCCGAGCGGGATGCCTCGGTGCGCTGCACCCGCTCGAAGTTCTCGCGTTCGCGCTCGTTCACGAGGAGGGCGATCGCCAGCGAGCCGATCGCGATCGCGGCGACGACCGCGAACCCCAGCATGAAGCGCAGCCGCATGACTCCCATTGTCGGTCAGGCCGCGGCGGTTCCGCTACTCCGCGGGCACGCTCGCGAGCGACTCCCAGAGGTAGAGCGAGGCGAGGCTGCGGTTGGGGCGCCAGGCCTCGCCGATCTCCAGAACCCGCTGCGGAGGCGGCATCTCCTCCAGCTCGTACTCGACTTGGACCGCTTTGCGGATACCGAGGTCGCCGCCGGAGAGGACATCGGGGCGTTCGAGGTGGAAGATCAGGAACATCTCGGCGGTCCACTGGCCGAGGCCGCGCACCGCGACGATCTCCTCGACGACTTCCTCGTCGGAGAGCTCGCCGAGCCGGTCCAGCTCGAGCTCGCCGCTGAGCACGTGGGCGGCAAGGTCACGGACGTACTCGACCTTGCGCCCGGACAGGCCGCAGCCACGCAGGTCCTCCTCGCTTGCCTCCAGCAGCCGCTCCGGTGAGGGGGCCGTGCCGTCGAACAGGTCGAGGACGCGCCCATAGATCGTCCGCGCCGCTTTGGTCGAGAGCTGCTGGCCGACGATCGCCCGCAGCAGCGCCCCGTAAGCGTCGGCCGGCCGCTCCTCGCTGCGCCGGGCCAGCCGCGCCTCCAGGTCGATCTCGCCGATCCGCTCGATCAGCGACGCCATCGCCGGATCGGCGGCGGCGAGTGCCTTCGCGCCCTTGCGGCTCATTGCCCCTTCCAGCGCGGCTTGCGCTTCTCGGCGAAGGCCGCGATCCCCTCGCGCAGGTCCTCGGAGGCGAAGCACGATTCGCGCAGGGCGATCAGGCCGCCCTCCTGCTGTTCGCTCAGCACCGGGTTCGAGTTGAGCACTTCGATCGCCCGCTTGTTGCCGCGCATCGAGAGCGGCGCGTTGGCTGCGATCCCCTCGGCGAGCGCCACCGAGGCCGCCTCGAAGACGCCGTCGTCGACCACCTCGTGGACCAGGCCGATCTGTTCGGCCCGCTCTGCGGTGAAGTTGCGCCCGGTCAGGAACAACTCCTTGGTCCGCGCCAGGCCGAGCGCATCGAGGAACTTGCGCAGGCCGGTGTGGCTGTAGACAAGGCCGAGTTTGGCGGGAGGCATGCCGAGCTTGGCCCCGGCGGCGCAGATGCGCAGGTCGCAGGTCATCGCCAGCTCGAGGCCGCCGCCGAGGCAGTGGCCGTTGATCGCCGCGACGGTCGGCCAGGGGTGGGCGGCGAGTGCCTCCATCGCGTCGTGGAAGGGGTGGGCGACCAGCGCCTCGGCGTCGCGTTCGAAGGTCTCGGCCGGGATCGCTGTTAGGTCGTAGCCAGCGGAGAAGGCCGGCGGTGCACCGGTGATCAGTACGCAGCGGGTCTCGATTCCCCGGTCGATCCGGGGCAGCGTCTCGGCCAGCGTGTCGAGGATCTCGTGGTCGAGTGCGTTGCGGCGTTCGGGGTTGGAGATGCGGATGCGGACGACCGCCTCGGCCGGAGAGTCGAGGAGGAGCTTGCCGCCGGCGAGCTGCTCGTTCACTCCAGCACGACGAGGACGTCGCCTTCGCTGACGGCCTGGCCCTCCTCGCAGCGAATCTCCTTGACGATGCCGTCGTCCTCGACCTCGACCGGGATCTCCATCTTCATCGACTCCAGGATGACCACCGTGTCGCCGTCCTCGACCTCGTCGCCGACCGCGACCTCGATTTTCCACACGTTGCCGGTTATGTGCGCCTCGATGTCCGCCATGGGCCGGGACAATATCCAGCGTGCAAGATCGACTCGCGGTCGTCGTCGCCGCGCGCAACGAGGCTGACCGGATCGGCGAGACGCTGGCCGCGCTGCGCGGTGCCCTGCCGGGAGCGGCGCTCTGGGTCGCCGACGACGCCTCCACCGACGGCACCGCGGAGACGGCGATGGCGGCGGGTGCCCAGGTGGTCAGCCGCGGCCGCCCGCACGGCAAGGG
>JBAREU010000301.1:0-17242 GCA_049796515.1 Solirubrobacterales bacterium | reverse complement strand
GCCCTGGCAGGCGGACTGGCACGACTGCGCGGCGGCGCCGAGGCCCTCGAGGAGAACCTCGCCCTCGGCTACGGCGCGTCCTACCCGCTGCAGGCGGGCCTGCGCCGCGCCACCGTCCAGGTGCTCTCCACCTCGGGTTCGTTGAGTCGGCGAGCGCGTCGCCTGCGCCGCGCGACGCCCGGCCTGTTCTCCTCCGGCTACTTCGTCCTCTCGGCGCTCGACGGCGCCCAGCCGCGCATTCGCGAGCGCGCCGCGGAAGCGATCGACCTGGACGGCGGTGGCCAGGCGGCGACGGTCCTGGTGATTTCCCGCTACACCTTCAACTCGCCCGGCTCGATCGCCCTCAACAAGCGGCTAGAGGTCGAGGCCGCCGAGCTGGGCCGGGAAGCGGGCCTCACCACCGGCGTCGCCGGTGGTGCCGCCCAGCTCAACGACTACAGCGACGTCACCCGCGCCCGGATTCCGTGGGTGGTCTTCGCGATCACCGTCGCCACCTTCCTCGTGCTGGTCCTCATCCTCCGCGCGCTGCCGCTGGCGGCGATCGCGGTCGGCCTCAACCTGGCCACGGTCGGGGTCGCCTTCGGCATCCTCACGCTGCTCTTCAACCTGCCGGCGGATTGGCCGCTGGGGGGGCGCAGCTACGTCGACGCGGTCGGTGCGACGGCGATCTTCGGCGTCGTCTTCGGCCTCTCGATCGACTACGCGGTCTTCCTCCTGGTGCGGATGCGCGAGCGCTATGACCGCGACGGCGACAACGCCGCCGCGATCGAGTTCGGGTTGGAACGCACGGCGCGGGTGATAACCGGCGCGGCGGCGATCATGATGGCGGTCTTCGTCGCCTTCGCAGGGGCGTCGATTGCGACGGTCAGCCAGCTCGGAATCGGGCTCACCGTGGCGGTGCTGCTGGACGCCACCGTGGTCCGCATCGTCCTCCTGCCGGCGCTGATGCTGCTGCTCGGCGACCGGGTCTGGTGGTTGCCGCGTACCCTGGACAGGGTCCTGCCCCGGTTCAATGTCTGAGCGCCCCGTAAACATGCCTGGATGCAGCGCGTTGACTTCGAGTTAAGCCAGGCGCGGCCGCACGCGTCGCGGCTGATCGCTCGGATACGATTCGGCGGCGTGTTCCTCCGGTACGGAGGCGGGGGAACGGCAAGCGACGACCCGTGGCTTCTAATCCCTTAGGCGAGGAGAAAAGCCCGGCGCAAGCCCGGGGGGTCACCCCCGCGCGAATTGCGGCGCTGGCGGGCCTCGCGATCGTCGTCATCGCTCTTGCCGTCGTCCTCCTCGGCGGCAACGGGCACAAGTACACGCTCGTCTTCCAGAACGCCGCCCAGCTCGTGCCCGACAACCAGGTGTTGATCGGCGGCCAGGCGGTCGGCTCGGTGGAGAGCATCGGACTCACCGACGACAACCTGGCCGAGATCGAGGTCAGCGTCGAACAGGAGCTGCACCAGGGCACGACCGCGGTGATCCGCGCCACTTCTCTCTCCGGCGTGGCCAACCACTACATCTCGATCAGCCCCGGCCCCAACAGCAACCCGGTGCTCGAGGACGGCGCCACGCTCGGCCTCGGGCAGACGACGACCGAGGTCGATCTCGACCAGCTGCTCAACACCTTCCCGACGCCGGTGCGCCGCGCCCTCGGCGAGTTCGTGCGGGGCAACGCCGAACAGTTCTCGAACCGTGGCAAGGAGGCCAACGAGACGTTCAAGTACTTCGGCCCGGCGCTGAACCGGGCCAGCGCGTTCGCGGGCGAGCTGAATGCCGACCAGCGTCTCTTCGAGCGCTTCATCGTCAGCTCCAGCAAGCTCGCCACCGCCGTTGCCCAGCGCGGCAACGAGCTCTCCAGCGCGATCGACAACGCCAGCACCGCCTTCGGTGCGATTGCCGACGAGAACGAGGCCCTGAGCCAGACCTTGCGGGTGCTGCCGCCGTTCATGCGCCAGGCCAACACCACCTTCGTCAACCTGCGCGCCGCGCTCGACGACCTCGACCCGCTGGTCGAAACGGCCAAGCCGGCGACCAAGAACCTCGCTCCTTTCCTGAGCGAATTGGGCCCGGTGCTCTCCAAATCCGTGCCGGTCTTCAAGGACCTCCGCCTCACCGTCAGCCGCCAGGGCTTCGCCAACGACACCGCCGAAGCGCTCGGCTTCCTGCCGGGCGTCCAGCAGCGCGCCGCCAGGGCGTTCCCTCACGCCGAACAGGCGATCGAGGACTTCCAGCCGTCGCTCAACATGGCCCGCGCCTACACGCCTGACATCTTCAACGGCTTCGGCAGGCTCGGCCAGATCACCGGCTACTACGACGGCAACGGCCACTACGCCCGCGCTCTGCTGGTGCTCAACCTCTTCCAGCGCAACGCCGGCGGCGTGCTCGAACCGATCCCGCCGAGCCAGCAGTACGACTCCTTCGGTGGCGCGGCGAACACGCGGCGCCCCTGCCCCGGTGGCGGCACCCAACCGGCCCCGGACGGCTCGAGTCCGTTCACCGAGCCTCCCTTCGCCGGCTCCGGCGTCAACCCATCGTCCGATTGCGACCCGGCCGACGCGCCACCCGGACCATGAGGAAATGGCTACTGGCAGCGGGGTTGGTCGTCGCGATCGTCGTGGTCGTCGCTCTGCTTGCCGGCGGCGGCAACGGCAGTAGCGGCTACGTCGTCCGCGCGATCTTCGACAACGGCGGCTTCATGGTCAAGGGTGAGGAAGTGCGGATCGCCGGCGCCACCGTCGGTGAAATCGAATCGGTCGGCGTGACGATGCCGGGTGAGATCGACAGCTACGAGGACGGCGAGCCTCAGGCGATTCCGGGCAAAGCGGTGATCGCGATGAAGATCACCGATGCCGGTTTCCAGGACTTCCGCAGCGACGCGAGTTGTTTGATCCGCCCCCAGTCGCTGATCGGCGAGAAGTTCGTCGACTGCCGGCCTACGCTGCCGCGCGCTCCCGGCTCCGAGCCGGCGCCGCCGCTGAAGGAGATCCCCGACGGCGAGCCTGGCGCCGGTCAGTACCTGCTGCCGGTGGAGAACAACAGCACCAGCGTCGACCCGGACCTGATCAACAACATCAACCAGCTGACCTACGCCCAGCGCTTCCGCCTGATCCTCAACGAACTCGGCGCCGGGCTCGCCGGCCGTGGCGAGGACATCGAGGAGGTCGTCAAGCGCGCCAATCCGGTGCTGCGCGACGTCGATCGCCTCTTCGGCATCCTCAGCGCACAGCGCGACCGGCTTGCCCAGCTCTCCGCCGATTCCGAGCAGATTCTCGCTCCGCTCGCGCGTGAGCGGAGCAGCGTCGCCGGCTTCTTCACCAACGCAGGCGCCGCCGCCCAGGCCAGCACCGAAGAGGGCGCCGCCCTGGAAGCCTCACTGCGCAAGCTCCCCGCCTTCCTGCGCGAGCTGCGCGAGACGATGGCCAGCTTCGAATACTTCTCCAAGGCCGGCACCCCGGTTGTCGAATACCTGGGTGAGGCCGCTCCTTCGCTGACCCAGGCGACCCGAGCGCTGACGCCATTCTCAGCCGCTTCGACCGTCTCGCTGAAGTCGCTTGGAGCGACCGGCGAAGTCGCTGGGCCGAAAATCCGCGCCGCCGATCCAGTCGTCGAGAAGCTGCGCGACCTCGCCGTCAGCGGCGCAAGCCCGACCGCCGAACTGGCGCGCTTCCTCGTCAGCACCCGGCAGACCAAAGGCTTCGACGGCCTCGCCGACCTGATCTACAACAGCACCGCCGCCACCAACGAATTCGATCGCTACGGCCACTTCACGCGCAGCCTCACCGCGCTGACCAACTGCCTCGACTACGTCACGGCGCCGACCAGCGGATGCTCGGCGAACTTCAACGGGCCCGGCTCCTCCTCCTCGGCCTCCGCATCCGATGCGCTTGCGCTATTCCAGCGGATGCAGGAAGAACTCGGCGGCCAGACCGGCGGCACCTCCGCCGGAGTCAGCTCCGTGCCGCCGGCATCCCCCAGTCCGAGGCCCGCCCCGCCGGCTCCCAGCCTGGGCGAAAGCGAACGGCTCGGCGCCCGCGCGGCCCCAGCCGCGCCCCAACGTGCCCTCCTCGACTACCTCCTGGGGCCATGAGGAACCGCAGCGGCATACAGGGAGTGGCGAGCAGCCCAGTGATCGTCGGCGCGGTCACGGTGCTGGTCGTGATGGTCGCCGTCTTCCTCGCCTACAACGCCAACAACGGCCTGCCCTTCGTCTCCACCTATGACCTCAAGGCGAGGGTGCCGAACGCGAACGCACTGGTCAAAGGCAACGAGGTGCGGATCGGCGGCTCCCGCGTCGGCGTCGTCAGGTCGGTGCGGCCGGTCCAGCTAGCTAACGGGGGAGTCGCCGCCGAACTCGACCTCAAGCTCGACAAGAGCGCCGAACCGGTCCCCGTCGACTCGACGATGATGATCCGACCGAAATCGCCGCTCGGCCTCAAGTACCTGCAGCTCGTGCCCGGTGACTCCAGCGAAGGCCTGGAGGCGGGCGAGACCATCCCGCTCTCGGCCGCGCGGCCGGAACCGGTCGACATCGACCAGTTCTTCAGCATGTTCGACGAGAAGACGAGGGCCGCGATCCAGCGCAACAACGCCGGCTTCGGCAACGCCTTCGCCGGACGCGGACCGCAGATCAACTCGGCGTTCGGTGCGCTGCGCAGCCTGGCCGAAAACGGCCAGCCGGTGCTGCGCTCGCTGGTCGATCCGAGCACGAACTTCGGCGGCTTCTGGGAAGCGCTGGAGGACCTCTCGGCGACGGTAGCTCCCGTTGCCGAGACGCAGGCAAGCATGTTCGTCGCCCTCGACCGCACTTTCGCTGCCTTCGCCCGCGTATCGCGACCGTTCATCCAGGAAACGATTGTTAAAGGGCCGCCGACGCTCGACTCGGTGACCGCCGACCTACCGGCGTTGCGACCGTTCTTCCGCAGCTTCGGTCGCTTCTTCACTGCGTTCAAACCGGGTGCCCGCGCCCTGGGCGAAACCGCGCCGACGATCAACGCCGCCCTGCGCGCCGGGATCCCCGCGCTGAATCGTTCGCCGGCGCTGAATGCGCAGTTGACGCCGACGGCCGAAGCGCTACTCGACTTCCAGGCTGGGTCCGGCGTCTTCAACGGGCTCGACCTGCTGATCGATCTGAACGAGATCACCGACCCGACGATCAAATACATCGCTCCCGCGCAGACCACCTGCAATTACCTCAGCCTGCTCTTCCGCAACCTCGCCGACTCCTTCAGCGAATCGAACGGCAACGGCAACTGGCTGGGCGCGATCGTGTTCGAGGCACCCGACGGGCCGAACGCGGAGTCAGCCCCCTCGTCGGCTCCCGCCAATGGCGAGGGCAAAAACCACCTCCACTTCAACCCCTACCCGCGGACCGGCCAGGACGGCGTCTGCGAAGCCGGCAACGAGCGATATGTCGGTGGCCAGACGACGATCGGCCGCGCATCCAAGCTCTGGGGCACGACGACGAGAGAAGGGGAAGGCTGATGGGTCGCCTGCCGGAGCGGGACACCAGGGTTGGGGCCACCAAAAGCCGCTTCAAGTGGCGGCCGAGCAACGCGATGATC
This sequence comes from Solirubrobacterales bacterium, assembly GCA_049796515.1. GTDB lineage: Bacteria > Actinomycetota > Thermoleophilia > Solirubrobacterales > 70-9 > VRUE01. The sequence continues at coordinate 11,690 of JBAREU010000301.1, read as the reverse complement.
GCGCTGATCTTCATCCTCGTCTTCACGGTCGGCCCCTACCTGGCCTTCACCAAACACATCCCCTTCACCGGCTACGGCTACACGCTCAACGCTACCTTCGCCAACGGGGTCAACATCTCGACCAACTCGCCGGTGCGGATCGCCGGCGTCGACGTCGGCAAAGTGATCGAGGTCGGTCGTAACGGTGACAACACCGAGGTGACCTTCACGGTCGCCGGCGAGGGCCGGCCGATCCACGACGACGCCTTCGCCGCGATCCGGCCGCGGATTTTCCTCGAGGGCAACTTCTTCATCGAACTCGATCCGGGCAGTCCGAGTGCGCCGGAGCTCGACAGCGACGCGACGATTCCGGTCAGCCACACCTCCACCGGTGTCCAGCTCGACGAGATCCTCACCGCGCTGCAGTCCCCTGTGCGGGCGGACCTCAGCCGCCTGTTGGAGAGCTTCGGCACGGCTCTGACGCACAAGCCAACCGCCGCCGAAGACGCGACCCAACTACCCGAGGTGAAAGGCAAGACCGGTGCCGAAGGTCTAAACGGGGCCCTCCTTTATGGCGGTCCGGCCGGCCGCTACAGCGCCCAGGTGACCAATGCCTTCCTCGGCACGAATTCCGGCGACCTCTCGCGCCTCGTGGCCGCCACCGGTCGCGCCTTTGGCGCGCTCGCCAGGCGCGAGGCCGACCTGCAGGGCCTGATCGTCAACTTCGACACCTTCACCGGTGCCCTCGCCGCCCAGTCGACCAACCTCTCGACCACCGTGGAACGGCTCGGGCCGACGCTGAGCATCGGGCGCAAATCGCTGGTCAGCCTCAACAGCTCGCTGCCACCGTTGCGTGCCTGGGCGATCGAGTTCAGGCCTGCGGTCGCCGAGCTTCCCGCCCTGATCGCCGCCGCCGAACCGTGGCTCGCGCAGGCGCGGCCACTGCTCTCCGGCAAGGAGCTCGGCGGGATCGCGAAGCTGCTGCGCGAATCGACGCCGGGGCTGGCGGGAGCCGCACAGGCGGGTAAAGCGAACACCATTCCCCAGATCAACCGGATCAGTCTCTGCACGAGCAGGGTCTTTGTGCCGACCGGCAACCAGACGATCGAGGATCGCTTCCGCACCGGCCCCAACTACCGCGAGTTCTTCTACTACCTGGCCAACTTTGCCGGTGTGACGCAGAACTTCGACGGCAACGGCCCCTATCTCCGAGTGCAGGCCGGCGGCGGTGGGACCCTGGTGAAACAGGAGAACCCGTCGGGCAACCTCAGTACCGACAAACAGGACTGGGCGCATGTTGCGACGCCGCCTGAAGGGGTGCAGCCGCAGCTTGGTGGCCGTCCGCCCAAGAAGCCGAACGTGCGCTGCTCGACCCAGCCTGTGCCCAATGTCAACGGCCGGCTGGGGCAGGTCGGCCCGCCCAGCCTGACGGCGGTGAGCCCATGACCGAGCGGGAGCAGGGCGTCAGCCGCTGGAAACACTTTCGCGCCACGCTCTCGCGGCAGTCGCGCGGCCGCGGCAAAGACACGATCGCGATAGCGGTCCTGACGGTGGTCGCGATCACGATGACGCTGTGGATCTTTACCCAACAGAAAGCCTCGCTGCCCTCCTGGGCGCCCTTCGTCGGTGAAGACTTCGTCCACCTGACGGCTGACTTCAGCAACGCCCAAGCGGTCACCCCGGGCCAGGGCCAGGCGGTGGTGGTCGCCGGTATCCAGGTCGGCAAGATCTCCTCGGTCGACCTCGAAGACGGCCACGCCGTGGTTGGCATGGACATCGAGCCGAAGTACCTGGAGCTGATCCACCCCAACGCAAGCCTGCTGCTGCGGCCGAAAACCAACCTCAACGACATGACGATCGAGATCGACCCCGGTACTGGCGAGCGGCACGTCGAAGCGGGCCACCGCTTCCCGCTCTCGAGCACCGAACCGAGCATCCAGTTCGAAGCGTTCCTCGCGACTCTCGACAAAGACACGCAGCAATACCTACAGTTGCTCGTTGCCGGCGGCGCCCAGGGGATCGGCGGTCGCGGCCGGCAGCTCTCCGGTGCCTTCCGTCGCCTGCAGCCCTTCGCCCACTACATCGCCGACCTCAACCGCGCCGTTGCTCAGCGCCGCGTCGCCCTCGCCCAGGTGATCCACAACTTCGGCCTGCTGACGAGCGAACTGGCCAGGCACGATGCCGCGCTGGAACGCTTCGTCACCTCCTCCGAGGGCGCCCTCGGCAACTTCGCCAACGAGCAGGGGGCGATCCAGGAATCGCTGGTCGAGTTCCCCTCGACGCTGACGGCGTTGCGCTCCGCGCTCGCCGCCTCCGACCGCTTCTCGATCGCCGCACGACCCGCTCTGCTCGGCTTAATTCCGCAGGCGCAGGCTTCGGTGCCCGCATTCAAGGCCAACGAGCGCCTGTTCGAGCAGACGACGGTGCCGATCCGCGACCAGATACGGCCCTTCACCCGCCAGGTGCGCCCGGTGCTCACCCATCTGAATGAAGGGGCGTCAGATCTCAACACCTCGGTGAGCAACTTCGGCACTTCGCTCGGCGCGATCAACAGCCTCCTCAACGAGCTCGCCTACAAGCCGAAGGGGAGCAGGCAGAGCTTCCTCTTCTACTTGCCCTGGTTGAACCACAACCTCAACGCGACCTTCAACCTCGCCGATCCCGCCGGGCCGATATCGCGCGGCGTCGGGATGCTCTCCTGCAACGGGTCTGACCTCGCCTACAAACTCACCGTGCCGTTTACGCGGGCCGACGGCAGCATCGAATCGCTGAAGCCATACCTGCGGACGCTCCTCGAAGGCCTGCGCATCCCCAGCCCCGAGGAAATCCCGGTACCCGAGAACCCGTCCGGCCACTGCGAATACAAGGAAAAATGAGCAAGCGAGCCCCCAGCACCGCGCAGCTACTCGTCATCGCCGGCTTTGCGCTGTCGTGCTTCGGCATCCTGCTCTTCCTCTGGATCACCTTCGGCGGTCCCACTCCGTTCAAAGCGAAGTCGTACGAGATCAAGGTTCCGTTCAACGAGGCGACCCAGCTCGCCCAGCAGTCCGACGTGCGGATCTCCGGCGTCTCCGTCGGCAAAGTCCAGACGATTGAGGTCTCGCCTGACGGCCAGCGGGCGCTGGCGACGATCAACATCGAAGACAAGTACGGCCCGATCCCGAAGGGGACGCGGGCGGTCCTGCGCACCAAGACGCTGCTCGGTGAGACCTACGTCGAGCTGACCCCAGGCAACGCCAATGGGCCCGAGCTGGCCGACGGCGCCACCCTCGCCAAAGCCAATGTGGCGGAATCGGTGCAGCTCGACGAGATCTTCCGCACCTTCGACGAGCGCACCCGCGCCGCCTTCCAGGAATGGATGCGGGAAGGGGCGATCGCGATCGGTGGGCAGGGCCAATCCCTGTCCAACGCCTTCGGCGAGTTCGATCCCTTCTTCACCGAATTCGACCGGCTCTTCCGCGTGCTCGACACGCAACGGCTCGCAGTCGAGCAGCTATTCAGCAACGGCGCGATCACCTTCCGCGCGCTGCGCGGTCGCGAAGGGCAGCTCGCCGAGCTGATCCGTAACTCGGACGCGCTCTGGCGGACGACCGCGGCTCGTAGCCGCGACATCGAAGCGCTCTTCCGTGCTTTCCCGACCTTCGAGGACGAGCAGCGGCTGACCTTCGACCGGCTGAAAGAGTTCGCGCTCAACAGCACGCCGCTGTTCCGCCAGCTGGTGCCCGCGGCTGAAGAGCTCTCGCCGACCCTGATCGCCTTCTCCCGCTTGGCGCCGCAAGCGAAGGGCTTCTTCGGTGGACTGGAAACCGTGATCGATCGCGCCCCCGACGGCTTCTCCTCGCTGCGCAAATTCCTGCGCAGCGATTTCCCCGTCCTGCTGCGGGCGGTTGACCCATTCCTGCGCAATCTCAACCCGATCCTGACCGGCCTTGGCTTGTACAAAAAAGAGGTCACCTCGCTGATGGGGAACGTGACTGCGGCGACCAACGCGGTCCACCTCAGCGCCGCCGGCGAACAGGTCCACTTCCTGCGCCTGCTCGGCCCGCTCGGTCCGGAAACGCTCGCGACCTATCCCAATCGCACCACGGTCAACCGCAACAACGCATATGCCCAGCCGGGTATCTACAGCAGCCTGGCTCAAGGCCTGCCTAGTTTCGACACCCGTCAGTGCAGCTCTGGGATCACCGCCACTCTCAATCTCAACACGCCGAACGAATCGGCTTTCAACGAGCGGACCGGAGGCGACGTCAAAAAAGCGACGAACTTCTTCAACCGACTCAGGCACTACGCCTTCGCCGATCAGGAGAGCTCAGCCAGTGTTCCCGCCCCGGGCTGCAGCCCGCAGGCCCCCTTCGAGCCGATCTACGGCAACGGGCCAGCGACGATCTACCAGCACACCTTCGAACAGGACGAATAGGCCGGCGGTCAGCCTTGCGGCGTGCAGGGCGCGACCAACGAGCCTTTCATCACGGTGCTTGCACCTACCCTCGGGACCCGTGCTTCGTTCCTGAAAAGGAGCTTGGGTACGTTGATTTTGAAGACGCCGTCCGGGCATTTGGCGTCGAGGTGGGCGCCACCTTGGTAAGCGCGATCGCTGCCTAGGTCAAAATTGAAGTCCACCAGCGAGCCCATGCCGGCCGCGATCGGCGAGATCCTCGAGACCGTGTGAAGCCCGGTGCCCTTTCGCTGGATCGTGGTCCTGGCGACGACCGCTACAGGTGCGGGCTCGGTGATGAAGGCATGGATCAGCAGCTTCACCGTTCTCCCCTCTCCGCCTCCGTTGAAGACGAGCAGCTGGCTGGGCACGATCACGGGGCCTCCGTCCAAAGAAATGATTTGAACATGAGCCTCCCCCCTACCGAGCAACGCACTGTGGCAGGCTCTCGCGGCGGTCCTCGTGTGGAGAGTCTCGAGCCTTTTCCCGCCGCAGGTGGGGTACCCGTCGACGTCGATCCTTACGTCCTTGTCGACGTCGAGGACCATTTCGCGGAGCGCGGAGGGATGCGTTCCATCCATGCATGGTCGCAACCTTGCCGAAGATACTCCAGGCGACCGGCATGTATTTATGTGGAGGCAGTTTCTTGGGCGCGACACTGACACCGATGTCAGGACGCAGAGCAGGCGGCCATGGAATCTCGGCCACCACCGCGGGCGCCGAGTTCGCCACGCCAAGCGACGCGGCAAGCGCAAGTGCGAGTATCGCCTTCTTCCACGTCACGTTGTTTACCCGGTCGTGATGGTAGCCACAGAAAGGGGCGGCCTTCCGGCCGCCCCTTTCTTCTTCGCCTAAGTGGCGAAACTGCTTCTGCTTACTAGCCTTTCGGCGTACAGGGCACTGCCAGGCCGCCTTCCAGCACCGTGGTGGCACCGACGCCGGGAATGCGGGCTTCGTTTTTGAAGAGGACTTTCGGAGCGTTCACTTTGAAGACGCCATCCGGGCATTTCGCTTCGATGTAGCCTACTTTTTTGCCTTTGTAGTTGTAGGTTTTTCCGAGCTTGAAGCTGAAGTCAAGCGCGGAGCCACTGCCACCCGCGATCACCGGGATTTTCGAGATCGTGTGGAGGCCGGATCCTTTCCTCTGAATCGTGACCGTGGTGACGATCGCGGTCGGAGCCGGCACGGTGATGAAGGTGTGGATCAGCAGCGTGACCTTGCCACCTTTTTCGCCGCCGTTGAAGACTTTCAGCGGGCTCGGGACGACGATCGGGTTCTGTTCGGGGAAGGCGATCTCAGCGCGAGCGCTGCCGCTGCCGAGTTCGGTGTCGCCGCAGACTCTCAGCGCCGCTTTGGTGTCACGCGCCTCGAGTTGCCCCGCTTTGCAGACCGGCAGGCCTTTTACGTTGACTTTCACGTCCTTGTCGAAATCGACGACCGCTTCGCGGAAAGCCGACGGATGGGTTCCATCGATCGTCGTGATTTTGCCGAAGATGTTGCCGGTGATCGGCACATAGCTGTTTTTCGGCAGTTTTTTCGGCGAGGTGGTGCCGCCGAAGGTGACGATCAGGTTGCCCGCCCGCAGCGTGGTCTGCACCGCGCTCGCAATCGCGGCCACACCCAGAGACAGCACCGCTGCCAGGGCGAGCGCCAGCATCAGGTTTCTACGCATTCTTGTATCTCTCCTTTTGGCCCTGCCCGTCTGAGCGGCGACCATAGAAAGTCATGTTTATCCCGGGCGAACGCTACCAGCGTCCGGGTCCGGCGGGGATGAAGGCAAAGAAAAGAAATTCCCGCCCCGGCGCTTCCATAAACCCATCTCGCGGGGCAAAAGAGCGGCCCAGAGGCATCGAGTTCAGCTCTCAAGCATCGAAAGTCGCGCCCGTTCGCGCTGTTCCGCGGCGCCGTCGGGGCCGAGGAAGGGCAGCGTGATCCAGAACATCAGGTCGGGCAGGCGGCTGGGCAGGCGTGCCGAGGCGCCGTGGAGGATCTCGCTGTAGAGCAACTCGTTGATGCCGCCGGCGAGCGAGAGCGAGGTGATTCCCGGCAGCTCGACCGATGTCTCCGCGCGGCCGGCGTCGAGAAAGCCGGTGAACTGGCGAAGGGCCGCGTCGCGTCGCGCCAGCGCCTTGGGCCCGGCCGCCAGCACCTCGACGATCGCGAAGCGCCCCTCGTCGGGGTGCTCGGCGAGATGTTTCAGCAGCTCCGCCAGGCCGGCCGCGACACGCTCGGCCCAGGGCGCCCCCGGTTTCGACTCGAACCCTCGTGCGGTGTCGCCGAGCAGGTTGCCGAGTAGGACGTCGTAGGCGGCGAGGAAGCAGTCCTCCTTGCTGGCGAACAGCTCATAGAACGTCTTTCTCGATACTCCGGCGACCCCGATCACGTCGACCACCCTGGTCTCCGGGTAGCCGCGCTCGGCAACGACCTCGATCATCGCCTGCAGGATCCGCCGCTGCTGGGACTCCGTCACCGCCTCCCGCGGTAGCCCGTGACGGCCCCGGGGCAGCCGCTCGTTCAGCCTAGCGGTGCGTCTACCGGAAGCCACCCCAAGACTTTAAAGCACCCCTGGTTCTCCGCCAATCCAAACGATTTGCTCACGCCCAGGCCCGACGCCTACGAGGCGAATCGGAACGCCGACGAAGTCGGCGATGAAGTCGAGATAGGCGCGCGCTTGGGCGGGCAGTTCATCCTCGCTGCGGCACTCGGTCAGGTCGGCGTCGAAGCCCGGCATCTCCTCGTACTCGGGCTTGGCCGAGTGGAGGATCGATTGGTGGTAGGGGAAGCTGTCCAAGACCGCCCCCTCGCGGGAGCGGTACCGCACCGCGACCCGCAGCGGGTCGATCCCGCTGAGCACGTCGAGCTTGGTGATCGTCAGGAAGCTCATCCGGTTGAGGCGGACCGCGTAGCGCAAGGCGACCAGGTCCATCCAGCCGCAGCGGCGCTCACGACCGGTGGTCGTCCCGTACTCGTGCCCCCGCTCGAGCATGTGGCGCCCGACTGCGTCGTCGAGCTCGGTTGGGAAGGGCCCAGCGCCGACCCGCGTCGCGTAGGCCTTGGCGACGCCCCAGACCTGGCTGATGTCTGTCGGTCCGATCCCGGCACCGACGCAGGCGGCGCCGGCAACTGGGTTGGAGGAGGTGACGAAGGGGTAGGTGCCGTGGTCGAGGTCGAGCAGGGTCGCCTGGGCTCCCTCGAAGAGCACGGTGCCGTCGCTGTCGAGGACCTCCCAGCAGAGGCGCGCGGTGTCGGCGATGTGGGGCTCGAGCTGGTGGCCGTAGCCGCTGAACTCCTCGGTCATCGCGTGCAGGTCGAGGCGCGGGTCGGGGGCCTCGGCGACCGAGTGGTCGGCACCCTCGCGCACGCCCTCACCGGCCTCCTTGCGCAGCTTGCGGCGCTGCACCGATAATTCGCGCAGCGCCTGCTGCTTGGGCTCGAGCGCGGCCATGATCTTCTTGCGCAGGATCTTCTCGTCGAGCAGGTCCTGGACGCGAATGCCGAGCCGCAGGGCCTTGTCGGCGTAACAGGGGCCGATGCCGCGCCGCGTCGTGCCGATCGAGAGCTTGCCCAGCATCACCTCGCCCGCCGTGTCGAGCAGCACGTGGTAGGGCATGATCAGGTGGGCGTTGGCGGAGATGCGCAGGTTGCCGACGTCGATGCCACGGCGCTTCAGCCCGTCGATCTCGCCGAGCAGGATGCGCGGGTCGAGGACGACCCCGTTGCCGATCATGCTGAGCTTGTCCGGGTAGAGGATGCCGGAGGGGATCAGGTGGAACTTGAACTCCTCGCCGTCGCGGACGATCGTGTGGCCGGCGTTGTTGCCGCCCTGGAAGCGGACGATCGCGTCCGCGTCGTCGGCGAGCAGGTCGACGACCTTGCCCTTTCCCTCATCGCCCCACTGGGCGCCCACTATGACTACTCCTGGCATGACGGCAGGAGATTGTGCCTGGTTCTACGCGCCGACCGCGCGCGCCTGCTCGCGGCGATCCGGCCCGAACAGCGGCAGCGGGTCGTCGCAGATCTCGATCAGCCGTGAGACCGTGCGCGAGCCGATCTGGTCCTCGAGCTGCTTGCGGCCTTCCTCGACGTCCTGTCCGGCGTTGCTGGTGACCAGCATCGAGCGCTGGTTCTCGTAGCGCTCGTTGACCAGGGCGTAGAGCTGCTCGACCACCCAGTCGGTGTGGCGCTCGGCGCCGAGGTCGTCGATGTAGAGGAGGTCGACCGAGGTCAGGCGGTGGAAGAAGGCGTCGTAGGCGTCCTCCGATTCGGTCGCCTGGTAGGTCTGGCGGATCTGGGTCAGCAGCTTCGGCGTGAAGTAGACGGCGACGGTCCTGCCGGCGGCGAGCGCCGTCTTCGCGACCAGCATCCCCAGCGTCGTCTTGCCGGTGCCGGTGTTCCCCATCAGCCACATCCCCTTCCCCGCCGCGAGGTTCTCGTCGAGCTCGTCGATGAAGCTCTGCACTGCGTTGACGACGTGGCGGGTGGCCATGTCGCGCTTCATGTCGCTGACCGGCGGGCGGTCGAAGGAGACGCCGCGGTAGCGCGGCGGGATCGCCGAGGCGACGCCGCGCACGCGGCCGCGTTTGAGCCGCTGCTCGCGACACTCGCAGGGGCGAGCGACGTCCTCGGGGCCGAGGATCCAGCCGGACCCGTCGCAGACGCCGAGCGGGCAGGCCTGTTCGGCGAAGGGTTCGCTGCGCGGTCGCGCCGCCATCAGAACTCAGGCCCCGCGCCAGCGGCGTCCTCGAGCGGCGGCCCTTCCCCCGCCGGCTGCTCGACCGGCTGTTCGTGCCCGCTGTAATCGGCGAATTTGGGGAAGCGGTCGAGGAAGACCAGCTTCGGCGTGCCGATCGGCCCGTTCCTATGCTTGGCGATGATCACGTCCGCCAGCCCATCCGGCTCATCTTCCGGATCGCGGTAGTAGTCCTCGCGGTAGAGAAAGGCGACGACGTCCGCGTCCTGCTCAATGGATCCGGACTCGCGTAGGTCGGAGAGCATCGGCTTGGGCGGATGGCGCTGCTCGGGCGCGCGGGAGAGCTGGGAGATCGCCAGCACCGGCACCGCCAGCTCACGGGCGAGGATCTTCAGGCCACGGCTCATCTGGCCGACCTGCTCGACCCGGTTGGCGCGTGGGTCGTCGGAGCGCATCAGCTGGAGGTAGTCGACGATCACCAGACCGAGCCCGCCCAGGTCCTGCGTCTGCGCGTGCAGCCGCCGCGCCTTGGCTCGCAGGTCGAGCAGACCGAGGTCGGAGGAGTCGTCGAACCAGAGCGGCGCCTCCTCCAGCTCGTTGCAGGCACGGACCACCTTCGGCCAATCCTTCTGTGCGACCTGTCCCTTGCGCAGCTTGTCCCCCGAAATCCGCGCCCGGCAGGCGATGAAGCGCTGCGCCAGCTCAACCTCTGACATCTCCAACGAGAAGAAGGCAACGGGCATCTGTCGCTTAACGGCAACTTGCTCAGCGATGTTTGCAACAATCGCGCTCTTGCCCATCGCCGGGCGCGCGGCCACGATGATCAAGTTCCCCGGCTGAAACCCCCCCGTGATCGCGTCGATGTCGCGGAAGCCGGAGGGGGTGCCGGTCATCTCGGTCTCGCCGGTCGAGAGCTTCTCCAAGCGGTCGACCTCGTCGTGGAGGATCTCCGAAAGCAGACGGAAGTCGCTCGCCTGCTCTTTGTGGGCGACGTCGAAGAGCAGCTTCTCGGCCCGCTCGGAGAGCTCGCGCGGTTCGCCGTCGCGCTCGTGCACCCAGCCCTGGATCTCCTGGCCGGCGCCGAGCAGACGCCGCAGCAGCGAGTTCTGCTGGACGATCTCGGCGTAGTGCTTGGCGTTGCCGGCGGCCGGCACCTTTGCCGCCAGCTCGGAGACATAGTGCTTGCCGCCCGCCTCCTCGATCTCGCCACGCTGGACCAGAGCCTCGCTGACGCTGAGCTCGTCGACCGGCTTGGAGGCCGCGTAGAGATCGTGGACCGCGCGGAAGATCGCCGCGTTCTTCTCGAGGTAGAAGTCTTCGGCGTTCAGCTTGACCTCGTCGATGACCCGGGTCAGCGACGGCTCGGCAACCAGCATCGCCCCGAGGACCGATTCCTCGGCCTCGATGTTCTGCGGCGGGACGTGGGTTGCGGAAGGCTGCGGCATCGCTCTCAGTGTCCGCCGCCGATCGGCGGCAGGGCCGGAGCCGCCAAGGTAGCCAAGCGAGCCGGCCGGGGCGAGTAGCGAACCCGCGGTTTGCGGAGATTCCGCGGTTCGGCTATTCGGGCGTTACAGAGATTTTGCATTGTGCGCGCCACTCGTGACGCCGGAATGTTTACGGTGCAATCATGGAGGCGATGACAGAGAGCTGGACAGACGGCCGGATGGACGACCTCAGTGCCAAGGTCGATCGCGCCGACGCCGACGTGCGCGGCCTGCGTATCGAGATGAAGACCGAATTCGCTGCCCTGCGAGGTGAGATGGACAAGCGCTTCGACAAGATCGACGACCGCTTCGAGAAGGTCGACGCGCGATTCGAGAAGGTCGACGCCTGCTTCGAAAAGATCGATGACCGCTTCGACAAGATCGACGAGCGCATGCGAAAAGGGCTCGAGAGGGTTGAGGAGCGCTTTCAGATCATGGACAGGCGGCTGCTCGACACCTATCGGATGATGATGGGGTTCTGCGGCTTGATGCTCGCAGCCCTGATCGGACTCATCGCCACCCAGATCTAGGAATCGGCGGGCGGGATCTCGCCGGCCTCCTCCTGGCGCTGCTCGCCGCGGCGCAGCATGCGCTGGGTGAGGATCGCGATGCTGAGGATCGCCGTCGCACCGAGGCTGAGCTGGACGCTGAGCAGGCCCTCGCGGGTCCAGTAGACGTCGCGCAGGTCGAGCAGCAGCGCCGCCTCGTCGAAGGTCAGGCCCATACCGGCCCCCATCGGGATCGCCAGACGGTCCTCGAGGGCGTCGTTGTCGGTCAGCAGCGCCGCGGTGCCGGAGGCGAAGGCGAGCAGGATCCCCGGCACGAAGTGGTGGATGTGTCGGCCGCCGACGCTGACGTTTTCGAACGGCCACCAGCGGTCGCGGATGCCCCAGGTCGAGATCCGCACCATGGTGAAGGCGCCGACGAAGCCCGCGAGCAGATTGAAGAGGACGGTCTCGCTGCGGGGCGTCGCGGCATAGCCGCTGACGGCGACGCCCACGGTGTCGAGGGCTGCCGCCGGTGCGGCTTCGACCAGCGCCTCGCCGTCGCCATGATCGTGGGCACGACGCTGTAGCAACCGGCCGTACTGGCCCGCCAGGAC
>JBAREU010000300.1:0-4326 GCA_049796515.1 Solirubrobacterales bacterium | reverse complement strand
CCGCCGGGTTGGTCCCGTCCTCGATCGTCAGCGTCAATGCTCGCACCGCCGACCACGAGTCCGGCTCGATCGAGCACCATTTGCTGTCGCCTCGGGCGCAGAGCAGGCGATCCTCAAAAGCAGGTTGCGGGCTGGAGAAGCCGGCGACGAAGCCGCGCGGGGTGGTATCGGTGCCGCCAGCGGTCGCAAAGGGTGCGAAGTCGCCGTTCCAGCCGACCGAGCCGAGCCGCTGCTCCATCCCGTCGTACAGCACGTGCCACCAGGTACCGCTGACCCTGGTGATGCCGGTCGTCGGTGGCGCCACCCAGCGCCAACGGGCGAAGCGGGTGCCGGTGACGGTCGAGCCGCCCTTGGTGAAGCTCTTCATGTGGGCACCGTCGAAGGGGTCTGCGCCAGCGGGCGTCGCGCACCACGCGTCCGGGCGGAACTTGGCGCCGCCCGTCGTGTCGGCCCAATCGGCGTCGGCGTCCAAGTGCCAGCCGCACTGGGCCACCGAGTACCTACCCGCCGTCGCCTCCCGCGCCCCCAGGAGCAACAGCGCCAAGGCCAGCGCGAGCCCGATCGCGACGATCCGTGCAAGCCCTCCGCGTGTTCCCGACATCCGCCCTCCTTCGATCGCGTTTGCAGATGGAGGACCAAGGGCTGGGCGGCGACTTCTCTCCCCCCTACGGACGGATGTCCGGACCGGAAACCCCGCGACGTGCGGGCCTGGCCGCCGCCGCGCTCTGCGAGAATGGCGGCGATGCCTCTGCCAAGCAAGGAACAGATAACCGAGAAGCTGCGCGCCGTGATCGACCCCGAGCTGCGCCGCTCGATCGTCGAGCTGGGAATGGTCCGTTCGATCGAGATTCGCGACGGTGGCCGGGTCGAGGTCGTCGTCTCGCTGACGACCGCCGGTTGCCCGATCCGCGCTCATTTCGAACAGGCGGTCGCTCAGCAGGTCGCCGAGCTCGACGGGGTCACCGAGGTCGCGGTCGGCTTCGACGTCCTCTCCGACGAGGAGAAAGGCCAGCTGCAGCAGTCCCTCGGCCGCAACAAGCTACCCGCGGGCGCGCTCGCTCAAGTCAAGAACGTGATCTGCATCGCCTCGGGCAAGGGTGGGGTCGGCAAGTCGACGATGACCGCCAACCTGGCCGCGGCGCTGACCGCCGAAGGCCATGCTGCGGGCGCCCTCGACTGCGACGTCTACGGCTACTCGATCCCACGCATGCTCGGTGTCAACCGCAAACCCGAGGTAAACGGCGAGCGCAAGATCCTGCCGCTGGACGGTGCAAGTGGGGTCAAGGTGATGTCGATCGGCTTCTTCGTCGAGGAGAACTCGGCCGTCGTCTGGCGGGGGCCGATGCTGCACAAGGCGATCCAGCAGTTCCTCGAGGACGTTGCCTGGGGTGAGCTGGAGTACCTGCTGCTCGACCTGCCGCCGGGAACCGGCGACGTCGCGATGACCCTCTCCCAGCTGCTGCCGCAGGCCAAGTTCGTGCTCGTCACGACGCCGCAGCCGGCGGCGCAGACGGTGGCCAAGCGCGCCGCCGACATGGCGCTCAAGTTCGACCTGGAGCTGCTCGGCGCGATCGAGAACATGTCCGGCTTCACGACGCCGGACGGCGAGCGCTTCACGATCTTCGGCGAGGGCGGCGGTCAGCTCCTCGCCGACGAGCTCGACATCCCCCTGCTCGGCAAGGTCCCCCTCTCGGAGCCGCTGCGCGAGCACGCCGACAACGGTTCGCCACTGGTCACCGCCGAGCCCGACTCACCCGCCTCGCAGGCAATCCGCCAGGCGGCTCGCGGCATCGTTGCGGCGACGCCGCAAGAGCTGCCGGTCCTACAGGCGACCCCCGCCCCTGCCGAAGCGCCCCCAGTCAGCGGCACGCCACTACCAGTGGTCCAGGGCTAACCGCTCACGAGCAATCCAAGCGGTCGGCGATCGCCGCATTTACCAGGTGGCTTGGGGAATCGGATGGACTGAACGCGCGTCGTCGCAATGACGTCGCCGCCGGCAGTTGGCTCATAGGCCCGAGCACTAAACCGATAGACACGACCACAGCGCGCCGCGGGCGGCTGCCAGGTTAGGTGAAGGATGCGCCCCTTCCGCGAACGCAGGAGCTCCCCGTGGAGCCAAAGACTCACGCGCGATACATCCGGATTCCGACTGGCATCGACTTCAAAGGCAAAAGTCCCGTTCGGTCGCCGCTGCCAACGCAAGACCGGTTTCACCCGCGACGCGTCGTCCCCGGAGTCGTCGGTCGGGGGGTTGGGCACGGACAGGTCAATGACCGCCACTACTACTGCCGACCCAAGGCTGCGGTTCCCGGCTGCGTCCTCGGCGTAGATCGTGTAGGCGTGCTGGCCCACGGTTGCGCTCGTGTCCGTGAAGGCCGGGGTTGGGCTCGTGCCTATCTCCGAGCCATCGCGAAAGACGACGTAGCGGGAGACACCGAGGTTGTCGGTGCTAGCGGCCCATTGCAGTTTCACGGCCCCTGCGTCCTGAGTTGCCGAAAGGTTGACCGGGGCGCTGGGAGCCTCTGAGTCCGGCACGTTTAACTCGACCGAGACCGAAGCCGCCCCCTCACCTGCCGCCAAGGTTTTGACGCGCACCTTTCCGTCGTAAAACGTTTTGCCAGTCTGTAAAGGTGCGTCGGTAAAGGTGGCGGTTGCCGGATTGGAATCGATCAACAACGTCTCAGTTTTAAATCCAGTGTCATCAAATGACGTGCTCGGCGCGGTCCTAATCGACACTCCCGTCATGGATTGGTCAGCGACATCCTCGAAAATCCCTCCTCTTTGCCTCACCTCGAGGTAGTACCACGAGGTGACGTTGCCCATTTGGTTCGTCGTTCGGGGGATGCGCAAAATTGTGGGGGCGGGATCCAAGCTGAGCGCGGCCCTCAAAGTGTAAGTTCCATCTTCGGTAACCGACACTACGTTCGCCGCACTGAGAATTCCTAGCTTTGCCAGATTCCAACCATTGCTGTGTCTCGTAGCCACATTGCCCATCGTGTCGAAGACGTCGCCATATGGATTGACGATGCACGAGTCACTGATTTGCACCCTGACCCCGCCCTGAGTGCAGGTCGAGCTTCCTGCATGGTAGAGGCCAAAGTTATGACCGAACTCGTGGGTGATCGTCTGTACCCCAACATTCCCGTTGAGGTGGACGGAACCGCTGTTACCGCCAACCGTTGCCATGCCGCTCCAAAAGCACCCGGAGCGGTGGGTGTATGCATAGACGATGTGGTTGTAGCCTCCCAAAGAGACACCCGATTCGCTCGCTCGCTCTAGGGCTTCTTGTGACCAGGTGTTCTGCGAGCAACCGGATCCTGGCGTATCCAAGGTGAACCATCCGAAGACGTCACCGTCTTCGGGGTTGGCTTTCCCAGCCAGCGAGATAATGCCGCGTGACTCGTCTTGAAAATAAACATCGGCAGAGGCCGCACCGGTGAAGATCTTCTCGCGAGTTTCATCAGGTGACCACGGCACGGCCGGGTCGCCGGCGAACTTGACGAGGAGGACGGCGACTTTCCGCGGTCCGGAGAAAATCGGTCCTGGTCCTACCGCGGCCCCGGACCCGGACTGGAGGCTGTAGGTCGTTATTAATTTCTGTTGAGCGAGGTTCTCGCGGATCGTCTCTCGGAGAATGCCCTCGCGCGTAGTCTGCGCTCCCGCCGACGGTGGGAACACGAATGCCATGAATACGACCAAGGAAAAGAAGGCCGCCGTCCAAGCCCAAGCAAGCTCCGCACTTGCCAATGCATGTGCCTTCGAGGACCCCCTGCCATACATAAACAAAATGTAGCGCCCCGAAACGCCTACCCACAAAGGTTCAAGGTTCTTTAATGGCAGTAAATTGGTACGTATATCGATGGTGGAGATTGCCGGCGGTCCCCCTAACGCGGATGGGCCGGTCCTGAGCTTCTAGCTTCGCGGCAGACGTGGACCAGGGCCGTGCGCGGGGCGTCGATCTGCAAGCCTGCCGCGCGATGACGCTGCTGGCGGCGAAGATCCTCCTCTCCCCGCTCTGTGTGGTCGCCGTCTCCCTGGCCGGCCGTCGCTGGGGGATGGGCGTCGCCGGCGTGCTCGGCGGGCTTCCCGTCGTCGCCGGCCCAATCCTGCTGATCGAGACGCTCCTCCACGGCCGCGGCTTCGGTGCCGACGCCGCGGCCGGCACCCTGCTCGGGCTTGCAGCCCTGACTACCTTCGTGGTCGTCTACGGCCGGGTCGCGGCGGTGGCCGGGCCGGTCCCGAGTGTGTTCTGCGGCTGGATGGCGTTTCTGCTCGGCGTCGCCGTCCTGAACCTGGTCCAGCCGCCGCCGACGCTGTCGCTGGTCC
>JBAREU010000299.1:0-1704 GCA_049796515.1 Solirubrobacterales bacterium | reverse complement strand
ATCGCTGCGGCTCATGTGGCCGGGGTGCTCGATCTCGCTGACGCAGCCAAGCTCGTCGCTGCCCGGGGTCGCCTGATGGGAGCGCTTCCCGCGGGCGGAGCGATGGCGGCGATCGAGGCCGCCGAGGAGGAGGTCGCTGAGTCGATCGCGGGCAGGGAGGAGCTGGCGATCGCGGCGATCAACGGGCCGACCGCGACTGTGATCTCCGGCAGCGAGGACGCCGTCGAGGAGATTCGCGCCCAGTGGGACGCCGAGGGCCGCAGGACCAAACGGCTCGTCGTCTCCCACGCTTTCCATTCGCCCCTGATCGAGCCGATGCTGGAGGAGTTCGGTGAGGTGGCGGGATCGCTCAGCTTCAGCGAGCCGGAGATCGCGATCGTCTCCAACCTCACGGGTGAGCCGCTCACACCGGAGCAGGCCATTGACCCCGCCTACTGGGTCAGGCACGCGCGCGAGCCGGTGCGCTTTGCCGATGCGGTCGCGACTCTCGCCAAGCAAGGGACGAGCGCATACATGGAGCTCGGGCCAGATCCGGTGCTCTGCGCGATGGTAAGGGAGTGCCTGGGCGCGGAAGCGGAAGCGGAAGCCAGCTTCATCCCGACCCTGCGCGAGGGACGCGAAGAGAAAGACGCGATCTCCGCCTCAATCGCTCACGGCCACGTATCCGGAGCAAAGCTCGACTGGGAGTCCTTCTTTGCCGGCAGCGGCGCCAAGCGCGTGCCGCTGCCGACCTATCCCTTCCAGCGCCAGCGTTACTGGCTCGACTCGGCCGCCGGCACCGCGAGCGCTGGTGCGATCGGGCAGAGCGACGCCGAGCACCCGCTGCTGGCCGCGGCGATCGAGGACCCGGACGGCGGGGGGCTCACCCTCACCGGGAGGCTCTCGCTCGCCACCCACCCCTGGCTCGCCGACCACGCCGTCCACGGCGCTGTCCTCCTGCCCGGCACGGCCTTCCTCGAGCTGGCGCTCAGAGCCGGCGAGGAGGTTGGGGCGCGGACGGTCGAGGAGCTGACCCTGCAGACACCCCTGATCTTCTCCGAGGCTGGTGCGGTCGCCCTCCAGGTCACCGTCTCCGGACCCGGTGAGGACGGACGGCGCGAAATCGCGATCCACTCCCGCCCCGAGGGAGGCGGCGACGAGTTGGCCGAGACCTCGCTCTGGACTCGCCACGCCACCGGCGCGCTTTCGGACCGCAGCGCTGCGGTCCCCGAAGCGCTCGACGCCTGGCCCCCTCAGGGCGCCGAGCCGGTCGAGGTCGATTACGTATACGACCGCCTCGCCGAGCGCGGGTTCGAATACGGCCCCGCGTTCCAGGGGTTGAGCGCCGCTTGGAAGGACGGCGAGCAAATCTACGCCGAGGTCGCGCTGCCCGAGGAGCAGGCGCTGGAGGCGGCCAGCTTCGCCGTCCATCCCGCCCTCCTCGACGCTGCCTTCCACGCCGGCATCGATCTCTCGCTGCGCGCCGGCGGGGACGGGTCCGATGCCGACGGGCTGCCGCTGCCCTTCTCCTGGCGGGGCGTGCACACCGCTGCCGGCGGAGCCTCCGCTCTGCGGGTGCGAATCGATCCGGCCGCCGCCTACGAGATCGTGTTGATGGATGAGGCCGGCGCCCCGGTCCTCTACCTCGATTCCCTGCTTGCCCGCCCGGTCTCTGCCGAGCAGCTGGATCCGGCGCGGCGCCGGCGCTCGCTCTACCGGGTCGAG
>JBAREU010000298.1:0-1644 GCA_049796515.1 Solirubrobacterales bacterium | reverse complement strand
AACTCGGCGATGTAGCCGGCCTGAGCCTCCGGGGACTCGTCGTACTCGCCGAAGGCGTTGGGCAGGCCGGCATTCGGGTAGCAGGAGACGAAGGTGTCCGCGATCCGCGCCATCTCGGCGATGTAGGGCCGCATCTCCGGCGCGCCCAGCGCGCAGTTGAGGCCGACCGCGATCGGCTTCGCGTGCCTGATCGCGTTCCAGAATGCCTCGGTGACCTGACCGGACAACGTCCGCCCTGAGGCGTCGGTGATGGTGCCCGAGATGATCACCGGCCAGCGGCGTCCGCGCTCCTCGAACAGCGTCTCGATGGCGAACACCGCCGCCTTGGAGTTCAGCGAATCGAAGATCGTCTCCACGATGATGAGGTCGGAACCACCGTCGACCAGGCCGTTGGCGGCTTCGAGGTAGGCGGCGACCAGCTGGTCGTAGGAGACGTTGCGGGCTCCGGGGTCGTTGACGTCCGGCGAGATCGACGCGGTCCGCGTCGTCGGCCCGAGAGCGCCGGCCACGTAGCGGGGTTTCTCCGGGGTGCTGAACTCGTCGGCGGCCGCCCGCGCCAGGACGGCTCCCGCGTAGTTCAGCTCGTACGCGAGCTCGTGCATGTCGTAGTCGGACAGCGACACCGCGTTCGCGTTGAACGTGTTCGTCTCAAGAATGTCGGCACCCGCCTCGAGGTACTCGCGGTGGATCCCCTCGATGATCTGCGGCTGGGTCAGGTTGAGCAGGTCGTTGTTGCCTTGCAGAGCGGTCGGCCACTCGATGAACCGCTCGCCGCGGTAGCCGGCCTCGTCGGGCCGGTCCCGCTGGATCGCCGTGCCCATCGCGCCGTCGATCACCATGATCCGCTGGCGCAGAGCAGCCGTCAGTTCATCGGTGCAGTCGGGGCGGATGTTCGGCTCCCCGATCCTTGGCTCAAGGGCGTTCACGTGCGTTCCTTCCGTAACGGAAGGCGTCCTTGACTCCGTCGAGCGTGGCGGCTACCGGTAGCGACCCGGAACCGTTGCAACGCCTCTCGACCAGGAAAGTCTACGTCGTCACCCGATCGACGTCTGGACGCCCAGTTCATTGCACTTGAGCGACAGCTCGCGAACCTTATCGGCAGTGTCAGCCGCAATGTCGTGCCCCAGAGGTTAACCAGATTGCAGGCGAACGTATTTCGTATCGACCGCGCCCTCGAGGTTGTTGACGTCGTCGAGGGTCGGGTCGTACGGATGGCCGTTCGCGCATGTCACGTAAAACAGGGTAGTCGGTCTACCAAATTGGGCATCCGCCCATAAGGCTCACCGAGCCCGCGTAAGCCTTACGCTGGCGTAGTGACCCCGTCGGATGCGACCGGCCGCAAGCCCGCCGACCTGCCCGAACTCCGCAACACCATCGTGGTGGCGGCGTTCGAGGGCTGGAACGACGCCGGCGATGCGGCCAGCGACGCGCTGGAACACCTCGACGCCATCTGGGAAGCCGAACCGATCATCGAGATCGACGACGAGGCCTACTACGACTACCAGGTGAACCGGCCGGTGATTCGCCAGATAGACGGCGTGACCCGCGAACTGGTGTGGCCGTCGATGCACATCTCGCACTGCCGCCCGCCGGGCAGCGATCGCGACATCGTGCTGATGCACGGCGTCGAGCCCAATATGAGAT
>JBAREU010000297.1:0-4580 GCA_049796515.1 Solirubrobacterales bacterium | reverse complement strand
CGCGTCAGGTGCTGCGCGGCCTCGGCGCCACCGGCAAAGTGCTCGAGGTGGCGGCGTCGGCACCGAGCACGCCCTTCAACGTCGAGATCGGACCGCATCGTCGCCTCGCCTTCGTGCGCGCCGACCTCGGTGACTTCAAGCGGATCAAGAACGCTCACGGCGGTACCGTCAACGACGTCGTCCTCTCGGTGGTCGCCGGCGCGCTCGGCAACTACCTGCGCGCCCGTGGTCACGACACCGACGAGCTGAAGATGCGGGCGATGGTGCCGGTCAGCGTCCGCGCCGACGAAGAGCGCGGCGCGCTCGGCAACCGCATCTCGGCGATGATGGCGCCGCTGCCGGTCTGGAGCACAGACCCAGTCGAGCGGCTGCACCTGGTGACCGAGACGATGGGCGACCTGAAGGGCTCCGGCCAGGCGGTCGGCGCCGAGCTGTTGACCAGGCTGACCGACTTCGCCCCGCCGACGATCGCCTCCCAGGCAGCCCGTCTGCAGCCCGCCCAGCGATTCTTCAACCTCGTCGTCACCAACGTTCCCGGCCCGCAGTTCCCGCTCTACCTGATGGGCCGCCGCATGAGCTCTATCTTCCCCCTCGTCCCCCTCGCCCGGCGGCAAGCGCTCTGCGTCGGGATCATGTCCTACGATGGCCAGATCGATTTCGGCCTGGTGGGCGACTACGACGCGATGGCCGACCTCGACAGCTTCGCCCTCGACCTCGAAGGGGCGATCGCCGAAGCCGTGGGCAGCGCGCCGGGCGGGGACGCTCAGCGCAGCGAGCGGGCGCGGACTTCGAACGGCGCCGTGTCGGTCAGGTAGTTCCAGTCGAGCCGACGGGCACTGAAGCCCTCGGCGCGGGTGTCGGCGTTGATCAGCACCGCGGTGATCCGCTCGAAGCGACCCGGGCGGCCCAGCCGTACCGTCATCACACCCCCACGCTGCTTGTAGCGCAGGCGGCTGACGACGCGCCCGTAGCGCTCGGCGCCGATCCGTCCCACCAGGGCCAGGCCAACAGCGACGCCACGGGGCGCTATGGCGCGCGCGACGACCACGCGGGAGCGGATCGGTTGCACGCGCAGTAGCTGGAAGGTGGCATGGTTCAGCGAGCGCTGTAGGGGGCGTCCGTCGCGCGGCAAGCTCCCCTGGCGCGGCACGTCTGGATAGCGGCGCCCCTCGTGGAAGTGGACGCCCGTGCGCCACTCGGCGACGTCGCGGGCGAAGCGGGCGAAGTCGCGGCTGAGCTCCGAGCCACCGGCGGCGCGGATCGCCGCATCGTAGGTTGCAACGGAGAAGCCCCCCGGCCGGGCGTGGAGCGCCCGCGACCAGGTGTCGCGGACGATGCCCCGACCGTAACGGCGCGCTAGCCACTCGTTCCAGACGGTGGCTCCGTACTCGCGGATCGAGTTCGCGGTCAGCGGCGTGTTGTAGAGGTGGATCCAGCGGCGCACGTAGCGCAGGTAGTCGTCGATCCGGTCGTAGACCTGATCCTCCATCCAGACCGCGGTCGACTCGGCCATCCAGGCGTCCTGGTAGGCGTCATAGCCCATTTGCAGGATGTGGCAGTACTCGTGCGCGAAGGTGACCTCGAGGGCGGCCTGGGGCCTGGTGCCGGGGTACTGCATCGGGTCGTAGTCGTTGTCCAGGACCAGGTAGCCGTGCATGCGGCGAGGCAGCAGGCGGCCCTTGGGAGCCTGACCACGATCGGGAGCGGCGTAGCCGAAGAGCAACCGCCCTAGCTCCTTCAGATAGACGTCGGTCTTGCCCCTGCGGCCGCCGCGGCGGCCGTCGGAGAGCGGCTCGCGCCAGCCCAGCCTGCCGTTCTCGACTGCGTACACGTGCGCGCCGACCTGGAGCACCCGCTCGACGTAGTCGGGGACCCCGTCGCCATCGGCGCTGCCGTTCTCGTCGCTGAGGTCGGGGGCGTCGATCCCCTCCGCCACCCAGTGCACGCAGAAGTGACCCGTGCAGGCCGGCGAGCGCGGCGCTTCCGGCACCGAGTAGGAGTGGCGAGCCGGATCGGGTCGATCGGTCGGCCGCGCCAACGGCTGGCGGAAGGTCCACTGGTCGCCCGCCTCGGCGACGGCCGGCGCCGACGCGAGAGTCGCAAGAGACGCGAACAAAGCTCCGATCGACCGCCAGTCTGCCCGCATCGGAGCAAATCTACAGGCCCGCGAAAGCGCTTCCCACCCGGGCGGGCCGCGATACTGCAGGCGTGATTCTGCGGAGACACGCTTGCGCATAGCGCTCGCCCAGATCGACCCCACCGTCGGCGACCTCGACGGCAACGCCGCCAAGGTCGCCGAGTGGATCGGCCGCGCCGCCGCCGAGGGTGCCGAGCTGGCGATCTTCCCCGAGCTCTGCCTGCCGGGCTACCCGGCTGAGGACCTCTATTTGAAGCGCCATTTCGTCGAGGCGAACCAGTGGGCGGTCGAGGAGTTGGCCCGCGGCGTCGGCGAGATCGTCGCCCTGGTCGGCTTCGCCGAGCCGGTGACCGATGGCGGAGATCGCCGTCTCGCCCACAACTCGGTTGCCGCTCTCTCGCGGGGTGAGGTGCGCGCCGTCTACCGCAAGAACAGGTTGCCGAATTACGCCGTCTTCGACGAGCAGCGCTATTTCGTCCCCGGGGACGAGCCCGGGACGATCGAGGTCGCTGGGATGCGGGTCGGCCTGACCGTCTGCGAGGACGTCTGGGAGGAGGGACCGCCGGCCTCGGTCGAGGCAGCCGAAGGTGCCGAGCTGATCGCCAACCCGTCCGGCTCCCCCTACCACCGCGGCAAGGGGCGCGAGCGCGAAGCAATGTTTGCCGCCCGCGCCCGCTCCTACGGAACCCACCTCGCTTTCTGCAACCTGGTCGGCGGCCAGGACGAGCTGGTCTTCGACGGTCACAGCTTTGTCGTCGGCCCGAGTGGCGAGGTGCTCGCCCGTGCGGCCCAGTTCGAGGAGGAGCTGCTGATCTGCGAGGTCCCCTCTTCGGCTGCGGGTAACCTGATCGAGCCCTTCTCCGACCTGGCCGAGGTCTACGCCGCGCTGGTGCTCGGGCTGCGCGACTACGTCGGCAAGAACGGCTTCCGTCACGTCGGCCTTGCCCTCTCGGGGGGGATCGATTCCGCTCTCGTCGCCCTGCTCGCCGTCGACGCAATCGGCGCCGAGAACGTCAGCTGCGTGGTCATGCCCTCCCCCCACTCCAGCGAGGAGACCCAGGCCGACGCGCGAGCGATTGCCGCAAATCTCGGCGCCGAGGCGATCGAGATCCCGATCGGGGCGGCGATGGAGGCCTACGGCGCGGCGCTGGCCCCCTCGTTCGCCGCCGAGGAGGACGTCGAGCCGCGCTCCCTCCCCCATGACCCCGCCCGCCCGTCCGCACCCGACCTCGCCGCCGAGAACATCCAGGCGCGGATCCGCGGCAACCTGATGATGGCGCTCTCCAACAAGCACGGCTGGCTGGTGCTGACCACCGGCAACAAGAGCGAGATGTCGGTCGGCTACGCGACCCTCTACGGCGACATGGCGGGCGGCTTTGCCGCGATCAAGGACGTGCCGAAGATGCTCGTGTACGACCTGGTGCGCTTCCGCAACCAACGCGCCGGTCGCGAGCTGATCCCAGCATCGGTGCTGGAGCGGGCGCCCTCCGCCGAGCTGCGCCCAGATCAGCGCGACAGCGACTCCCTGCCTCCCTACGAGCTGCTCGACCGGGTGCTGGAGGCATACGTCGAGCGCGACCGGGGGCGGGAGGAGATGATCTCCGCCGGGATGCCCGCCGACGTGGTCGATGAGGTGGTGCGCATGGTCGACCGCTCCGAGTACAAGCGCCGCCAGGCGGCGCCCGGCATCCGCATCACGCCAAGGGCTTTCGGCCGTGATCGGCGGCTCCCGATCACGAACCGCTTTGGGGGTTAGGCCGTCGCCATACCGGCGTCTGACGGCGTCCTCGGTCGCTCGCGTGCAGAGCACGCCACGCTCCCTGCGTCCTTGTCAGCCTTGGTCTGGCAACGGCCTAACAGCCATCGTCATCTGCGCGAGCGCGCATAGGTGCTCCTCGGCGTCGAGGACTTCGGCCTCCCAGACCCAGGTGGTGCGGCCGCGGTGGCGCGCCTTTGCTCTCACTTCGGCGTGGCCCGCAGTGATCGGGCGCATGAAGCTGACGCTGATGGATTGGCCCATCGCGGCCATGCCTTCGTCGAGCACGACGAGGGCGGTGGCGCGGGAGCAGATACTCTCGACCAGGCTCGACATCACACCCCCGTGCATCAGGCCAAACGGCTGTCGCAGGTCGTCGCGGATCGGTAT
This sequence comes from Solirubrobacterales bacterium, assembly GCA_049796515.1. GTDB lineage: Bacteria > Actinomycetota > Thermoleophilia > Solirubrobacterales > 70-9 > VRUE01. Next base: position 297 of record JBAREU010000297.1, on the reverse strand, counting down.
CCGCGCCCGGGCGTGGTCGGGATCGTCGTCGAGCCACTCGGTCTCGAGCAGGTCGGCGAAATGCGGCACCGCGGGAAATGGATCGTCGGCCATCGCCGCTGACCCTACATTTAGGCCCGTCGCATAGGGTTCCCAGCCCGTGGCACTGAGCGACGACCAGAGAGCCTTGCTTCGCCTGCTGGCCAAGCGCGAGGAGGGATACGAGGACATCGCTGCGCTGAAGGGGATGAGCGTCGACGAGGTCCGCGCCGAGGTGGAGGACGCGCTGGCCGGGCTGCAGGCGGCCGAGGAGCCCCC
>JBAREU010000296.1:0-25997 GCA_049796515.1 Solirubrobacterales bacterium | reverse complement strand
GTCCCGGGGGCGGTAGTGACCGGTGAGCTGCCGGGCGGTGAATTCGATTCGGCGTTTCCACCGGCGGCGCCGATTCCACCATTCGTGCCCGCCGATCCGTTGTCCGCGGTGGCGCCGCCACCGGCGGTCCCCGCACCGCTTGCCGCCACCGAGGGGGCGGGCGATCCGGTTGCCGCGGCATCGCTCACACCGGACTCGTCACCTGAGCCGGCGATCCCGGCGAGCGGCCAGTCGCGCAGCGTCTGCAGCGAGACGAGCATGACGAAAGCGATCACGGCGATCGCGATCAATGCCGTACCGGATACGGCTCCTGCCAGGTAGTTGCGGGCTTGGCGGACCATCCTCGCCTCCGTCTCGCTTGCTACCCCAGGGTCGCAGGCACCAACCGCGCCCACATACCCACTAATTGAATTTTTTAGGGATTTTCGGTAGGTCGTGCCTGTGCGGCTAGAGGTAGCCCAGCGGGTCGGTCGGCGCGCCGCTGATCCGCACCTCGAAGTGGAGGTGGTCGCCGTAGCAGTGGCCGGTGCAGCCGACGTAGCCGATCACGTCCCCCTGGGAGACGCTGCCCGAGGTCACGGCGAAGGAGGACTGGTGGGCGTAACAGGTCTGCAGGCCGCCGCCGTGGTCGAGGCAGGTGAAGTTGCCGTAACCGCCGCTCTCCCCTTCGGACTGGACGAGGACGACCGAGCCCGCCGCCGCTGCCCGGATCGGCGTTCCGGCGGGCACGGCGATGTCGATGCCCTCGTGCATCCGCCCCCAGCGCATGCCGAAGCCCGACACGACAGGGCCGTCGACCGGCCAGATGAACTGCCCCGAGCCGTAGCGGATCGGTCCGGCCGGCAGCGGCGCCGAAGCGGAGGCACTGAGCGTGGCGGCGAGCTCCGCCTGGATCTCGGCGACGTCGCCCTCGAGGTGGTTCTCGACGGCGTTGATCTTCCCCAGCGCGGCCTCACGCTGCTGCCGCGTCGAGACAAGCTGCGTTTGCCGCTGCTGAACGGCCGAACGGGCACTGGCCAGCGCCTGCTCTTCGACGGCGATCGCATCGCGAGCGGCTTCGATCCGCAGCTTCGCCGAGCGCAGGCGGGCGACCGTGCGCTTGACCTGGTCGCGCAGGTCGCGCACCCGAGTCACTATCGCTTCGTCGAGGCCGTGGATCCGGTTGAGGTACTCGGTGCGGTTGACGAGCTCGTCGTAGCCGCCCGATTCGACCAGGACGCTGAGGATGTCCGGCGTGCCCGTCTCGTAGATCGCCACCAGCCGCTCGCGCAGGGAGACGAGGGAGCGCCTGAGGCGCGCTTTGACGACCGCGAGGTGCTTCTTGGCGACGTCGAGCTCGGCGACGGCGCTGTCCAGTTCGGCCTGCTTGGCTTCGAGCCGAGCCTGGGCCTCAGCCTCCTGGGCGCGCAGCGCCGCAACCTCGACCGTCAGCCTTTCGATCCGCTTGCGGTAGCGCGAGATCGTCGTCGTCAGCACACCCTGGCGCTCGCGCACCTTGGAGAGCTTCGCTTCTTTGGCGTCGAGCTTCGATTCGAGATCCGCGGCTGGCGCGGCAGCGCTGCAGAGCAGCACAACAAGCGCCGCCGCAGCGACCACCAAAGCCGCCGGGGCAACACGGTTCTTCAGCATCGCGAAGAGGCTAGCGAGGCCGAATAGCTCCCAAGCAGGAGCACGCTGCGCATGCAATCACGCTTGCGGGGAGCCGGGGGCCCTCTCCGGGAACTTGTGAGCCACACAAAGGCCGGAACCCTGGGAAGGCAACCGTCGGCGCGTTCCCGGAGAGGGCCCCCGGCTCCCTATACGGCGACAGGCTCTTTTTGGGCGGCCTTCTCCGCCTCGGCGACCACTTCGGCCGCATACCCGAGACGCTCGCCGTATTCACGCGCCTGCATGCGCGAGATGACCATCCGCTGGATCTCCGCCGTGCCCTCGAACAGCTGGTAGATCTTGGCGTCGCGGAAGAACTTCTCCAGCGGTGACTCGGTGCTCCAGGCGTCGGGACCCACGAGGTCCATCAGCGTCGTCGTCGCCCACATCGTCACGTCGCCGGCCTTGAGCTTTGACATCGAGCCCTGGCCGCCGCGCATCGGGATGCCGTTGCGCCCCATCCAGGCGGCCCGCTGGACCAGCAGACGTGCAGCCTCGATCTCGGTCGCGACGTCGGCGAGGGTCTGCTGGATGCGCTGCGTCTGCAGCAACGGCGTGCCGCCTTCCGACTGGCCATCGAGGTACTCGAGGGTCCACTCGTAGGCGGCCTGGGCGATGCCCAGCGCTGAGGCGCCGACCAGCGGGCGGGTGATCTCAAACGTCGCCAGCGCGTCGGCGCCGCGCGATTTCTTCCCTTCCCGCCCACGCTGCAGCTTCTTCTCCAGCTTCTCCTCGCCGCCGAGCAGGTTCTCGGCCGGGATGCGGCAGTCCTCGAGGATGATCTCGGCGGTGTGGGAGGCGCGGATGCCGAGCTTCGACTCCTTCTTGCCCTGACTGAGGCCGGGCGTGTCCTTGCCGATGACGAAGGAGGACTGGCCGCGGGTGCCGAGACTGGGGTCGACGGTGGCGACGACGACGTGGACGTCGGCGATACCACCGTTGGTGATGAAGACCTTGGTGCCGTTGAGGACCCACTCGTCGCCGTCGCGCTTCGCCGTCGTCTTCAGGCTCTTCACGTCTGAGCCGGCCTGCGGCTCGGTGACTGCGTAGGCGCCGAGCTTGACCTCATCGCCGGCGCCGAAGCACTCGGGAACCCACTGGGCGATCTGCTCGGGCGTGCCGGAAGAGGCGATGCCGGCGGCAGCGAGGCCGGAACCGGAGATCGCAAGGGCGATGCCTGCGCACCCCCAGTGGAACTCCTCGGCCGAGATCACCTGCATCTGGCCGTCGGAATCGGAGGCAGAGCGCTGGATCGCCTCGAGGCCCTGGAAGCCCTGTTTGCGCGCCTCCTTGATCACCTCCCAAGGCGTGCTCTCCTCTTCGTCGTGCTTGCGCGCCGCGGGGCGGATCACGTCGCGGGCAAAGGCCCGGGCGCGGTCTTTGTACTCCTGCTGCTCATCGTTGAGTGCGAAATCCATGAGTCCCCCTCGTCGCGCTTGCTGTATCAGCGGTTGATTGACTGGTCAGTCAACAACTCGTAGAGAGTTTAGCTGACCAACCAGCCAGTCCGGCCGCGGTAGCGTTGCGCCTCGATGACGCGCCCGATCAACGCTGACGTGCCGGTGGCAGAGCCCGAGGCCACCGAGCCGACGAAGTCGCCAGCATCGTCCCCGCCCACTCCTTCGAAGCGGCGGCGCAAGTCGATCCCGACAGCGCTGAAGGCGATCGCGGCTCTGTTCGTGCTCGCCGTCGTCTTCATCGTCGCGGCGATCGTCGGCGGCAAAGGCGAGGGGACCAAGCGCCCGGAAGCTCCGGCGCCGGTCAGCGAAGCGCCCGGCGCCCCCGCGGAGGCACCCGCCGCCCGTGCGCCGGAAGAGCTCGGCTACCCCGCCTTCGCCACTGCTAACACGACGCGGGTCGGGGGCGCAGATCCGGCCGCGAACGCCGCCGGCGTCGCCCTCGCCACCTATCCCTCGACCAAGCCATCCCAGCAACCGGACGCGGTCGTCCTGGTCGACAGTGAGGACTGGCGTGGCGCGATCGCCGCCTCGGTCTTGGTGGCGGCTCCGGTCGGAGCGCCGGTCCTCGTCGCCGAAGCCGACGGCACGCCCGAGCCAACCGAACAGGCGCTCGCGGCGCTCGACCCCCAGGGCAGCAAAACGACGAAGGGGGCGCAAGCGTTCGTAATCGGCGCGGCCTCGGCTCCATCGGGTCTACGGGCCAGGCGCGTCGGCGGTGCTGGTGCAACCGTCGCCGCAGCCGCGATTGCGAAGCTGCGCGACGATCTGCACGGCGGGGCGCCGCGACACATCGTCGTCGCACCGAGCTCGCAACCCGCCTTCGCGATGCCAGCGGCCGCCTGGGCCGCGCGCTCCGGCGATCCGGTGCTCTACGCCGACGAGGACGAGCTGCCGGCGCCGACCGCAGCCGTGCTGAGACGCCATTCCAAGACGCCGGTCTACGTGCTCGGACCGTCCTCCGCGATCTCCTCGGACGTCCTGCGCCAGATCGGCGCGATCTCCGATCAGGTGCGCCGCGTATCGGGCGAGGATCCGGTCGCCAACGCGATCGCACTTGCCCGCTACGCCGATGGCAACTTCGGTTGGAACGTCAACGATCCCGGCCACGGCTTCGTCGTCGCCCGCTCTGAGGATCCGCTCGACGCCGCCGCTGCTGCGCCACTGTCGGCCTCGGGCACCTGGGGTCCGCTACTCCTCACCGACAGCGCCGATACGCTTCCCGCGGCGCTGCGCGGGTACCTGCTCGACGTTAAGCCGGGCTACACGACCGATCCGACGCGCGCCTTCTACAACCACGTTTGGGTGATCGGAGATCAGGAGGCCATCGACGTGAATCAGCAAGCCGAGATCGACGAGCTGGCCGAGCTGGCGAAGATCGGCGGCGGGGAATGAGCGAGGCCGAGAACCCAGCTCTGCTCGGCGGCACCCACGAGGTCACCAGCGAGGACATCCGCGCCCTCGCCGGCGCCTCCACCCCCCACTTCGCCCTGCAGGTCCGCAACCGCATCCGCCGCCTGATCGAGCCGCTGCCGGCCGACCACCCGGCACGGGTCGAAGGGGAACGGAAGATCGCCGAGCTGGAGGAGCTCGCCGAGCACAGCGGCGATCCGCGCGGCACGATGGGGATCGGCCACGCATGAAGCAGATGGCGCCCGGCATCTGGCGGCTGAAGCAATTCCCTGCCCCGAGCGTCAACGTCTACCTCGCCGAGGACGTGCTGATCGACGCCGGCACCCGCTGGGACCGGCGCCGGATCTTCGCCGAGATCGACGGCCGCGAGCTCTCGCTGCTGGCGCTGACCCACGTCCATCCCGACCACCAGGGCGTCGCCAAGGACGTCTGCGAAGCGCGCGGCATTCCGCTGGCCTGTCACGCCGACGACGTCGACGCGATGGAAGGACGGCGACCGATCCAGGAGGCGGCACCGGACAACACGTTCAACCGGCTGATCAAACGGTTCTGGCAGGGCCCTCCCTACAAAGTGGAGCGGGTCTTGAACGAGGGCGACGAGGTAGCCGGCTTCCGCGTCGTGCACGCGCCCGGCCACGCCCGCGGCGAGGTGATCTTCTTCCGCGACTCCGACCGCGTGGCGATCTGCGGCGACGTGATCCGCAACATGAGCTACGCAACCGGCCGGCCGATGCTGGCCGAGCCGCCGGCGATCTTCACCTACGACCCGGCCGAGAACCGCGGCTCGATCCGCAAGCTGGCCGAGCTGAATCCCAGCCTGATCCTGCCCGGGCACGGCCCTGCCGTAACCGACATCGCCGCCTTCGAGCGGTTCGTCGCCTCCCTTCCTGGGTAAAGAGGCGGCAAACGACCTCGCGAGTCGTCGAAAAGGAGGCCATATGAGCAAGCCAAGGATCCAACGGCCGTCGCCGGCGATGGTCGTCGCATCGATCGCGCTGATCGTCGCGTTGGGGGGCACCGCCATTGCCGCCCAGAACATCAACGGCGGCGCGATCAAAAAGCAGACGATCGGCGGTGGCAAGCTGAAGCGCAAGACGCTGACCGGCTTTCAGATCAACACCAACAAGCTCGGCGTAGTGCCCACCGCAAGGCGCGCGTCCCATACCTACTGGGCCGTGGTCAACAACCCGCCGAGCCCAGGCAACGCCGCGCTCGCCCGCGCCAGCGATGCCGGCATCACGGCGACCGAGGGCGGTGGCGCGGTGACGATCGCCTTCCCGGCCAACATCAGCGCCTGTGCCAACGTCGCCGGCCGCAACAACGCGGGCACGACCCCACCTGGGGCCGGCTTCGCGCAGACCAACACCTCGCCGGCCAGCGCCAGCGCGATCGAGGTCCGCACGCGCGACGAGAAAGGCGCCCCGGAGGACGCCGACTTCCATCTGGTCGTCGTCTGCCCGTAGCGACAGCTCAGGCCAACGGATCGAGCAGGTCCACGCGCAGCGATAGATCGGCCGCCGGCCGGTAGGACACCTCGTAGCCGCGGCCGGAGGCCTTCTCGGCCGCGAGGAAGCCAAGGATTTTCGGCCCGACCTCCTCCTTGAAGTCCTCGTAGGTGAGGTGCAGGGTGAATTCGTCGTCCACCCTCGCTTCTGAGATGTACTGCAGGGTCTGCAGGTCAGGGTTGCCGTACTTGCCGTCGGCCGAGACCACCAGGTGCTTGGCCTTGAGGCGTCGGAAGAAGTCGACGTCGACGTTGCGGGAGCTGCCGTGGTGGGGCAGCTTGAGCAGATCGAGCTCGATCGTCGCTTCGCCCGGGCCGAGCAACCCTGCCGATTCGAGCCCGGCGAGGACGTTGTCGCCGCGGGCGTCGCCGGTCAACAGCATCCGCTTGCCTTCCGCCTCCACCAGACAGACGATCGAGGAGAGGTTGTAGATCGACTTGTCGACGTATTCGGCGACGTGCACGAGCTCGGTCGGCACCGGGCCGGCGAGCTCCTCGAGTTTCTTCTTCCACTCCTTCCGCAGGGCGTCGAGCTCGGCCTGCCTGGGGCCGACGATCGTGAAGCGCAGGGGTTCGAGGTCGATGACCCTCGGCTCGTCCCCGTCGGCGGCCATGACGAAGCCGTCGAAGCCCTTGTTCTCCTCCCAGAGGAGCTTGCGTGCGTTGTCGCGCAGGCGCTGGCCTTCGCGCACGCTGGCGATCGCCGCGGCGACTTCCGCCGGGTGGACCGACGCGACCTCGGCAGGTGCGCCGGCTGGGGCTTCGGCCGGGGCCGTCGCACCGGCGAGATCCTCGAAGGCGTTGTTCCAGAGCGTCGCCACCGGCAGGCCGGCGGCCTTCGCTGGGTCTTCGCTCATCGCCTGGCTGAAATCGAGGACGCCGCGCACGTGGTCGCTGTCGAGGTGGCTGACCATGAGGATCTCGATCGGCAGGGTCCCGCCGCGTGAGGTGCGCAGCTCCTCCAGCCGCGGCGCGAGGGCGTCCTTGTAGACACCGCTCGGGCCGCCATCGATGACGATCAGCCGTGGGTTGGCGGCGTCGCCGAAGTGCAGCAGGAGGCTGTCGCCGTGCTTCGCCCGCAGTGCCTCCAAGGTGAAGATCATCGTCACACCGCCTGCAGCGCCCGTAGCGCGTCGACGATTCCGCTTCCCTGGAAGGAGCGCTCACGCCCCAGGTCGGTCGCCGTGGTGCAGAGGATCTCCTTGATCCGCTGCGGCTGGGCGACCAGCTCGGGGTGGCGGGCCATCAGCATCGCGGCAATACCGGAGACGTGGGCGGTCGCCTGGCTGGTCCCGTCCTTGACTTCGAAGTCCTCGCCCGGCACCGGGGCGGCGATCTTCTCGCCCGGGGCGACGAGGTCGGGCTTGGCGGCGCCACTGCCGGTCGGCCCGCGGCTGGAGAAGTAGGAGACCCCGTAGGTGTGCGGGTTCTGGCGGTGGGTGGAGCCGACGGTGAGGACGCGCTCGGCGTTGCCGGGATCGGTGATCGCGACCGTGCGGAAGCCGTCGTGCTGTTCGCCGCTCGCGTTCATGTACCGCGTCTGGCCCTCGTTGCCGGCGGCGACGACGACCATCACGCCGTTCGCCATCAGCCGCTCCGCCTCGTCGCAGATTGGCGTTCTCCCCACGGCGAAGTTGGCGACGTCCTGGCCGACGGAGAGGCTGAGGTTGACACCGTGAATGACCTGCATGTCGCTGTGCGCGTTGAGGTGCCTGACGAACTGCAGCGCCGCAACGATCGAGAACTCCTCGCCGCGCCCCGCGGCGTCGAAGACGCGTAGGTCGTACAGCTCGATGTCAGGACAGATGCCAATCAGGTCGCCCTGCGCCGGCATTTCCGGGTCGCCGGCCCGCCAATCGCCGCCGACGATGCCGCCGATGTGGGTTCCATGGCTTTGAACAGGCTGGGGGTACGCCGCGTCATGCGGCACGCTCAGCAGCGGCTTGAGCACCTCCCAATCGACTGCTCGACCGGTCTGCACGCGGCGCTCGATGTCCGCTCGGGTCTCGGGCAACAGCTCGCCGAGCCTGCCGGAGACGATCGGGCGCAGGCGGGTGAAGTCATAGGTAGCAACGACGCGCGTCGCTCCAAGTGGATCCTCGGCCAGCTCACCGTCCAGGCCACGACGCCGAAACGCCGGATGCGTCGCATCGACCCCGGTGTCGACGATCGCCCAGCGCAGCCCCCCGCATTTGACCGAGAAGAGCTGCTCAGCAGCGTCCGCCTTCACCGCCAACCGCGAGCTGGAGAGCGCCGTGCGCGCCTGCCGGTTGAGGCCCACAGCCCAGAGGGGGGCCTGCTGCTCAGGCCCTGGCTCCACATCCTGCAGCAGCGCGGTGCCAACCTCGATCTGCCGACGCAGGGCGCCCTCCTCTTCCTCCTCGAGTTCCTCCCCTTCCCGAGCGAGCTCGATTCGCCCGACCAAAGCGGTGAGCCAGCTGAACCAGTCGGGACGAAAGCCGTGCTCTTGCGACTCGATCGCCCCTTCGCGCGTCGGCCAGACCCGTGACCACCAGCTGGAGAGCGGCAGCACGTGACGCACCATCTGGTGGAAGTCGAGCCACGCGACCACGTAGCCCTCGTTGTAGGCGAGGCCGAACTCGCCATCATCGTCGCTCGCGCCCAAGCGCTGCGAGAGGGCCGACATCAGCTTCGCCGCACTGCTGCGCTGATGCGGCGTCAGCAACAGATCGACGCGCTTGTCGGGGTCCTTGCCGTAAGCGAACCACACCTCGAACCTGACCGGCGACTCCTGGGTGAAGCGCTGTCCGTCGGGGGCACCGAAGATCTGGGAACCGATTTCCTCTGGCGCGCCCGTACCGTTCACGCGCGCATGCTCGCACAGAAAATGGACTAGTCAAGCTTTTGGATACAGAACAGTGGGAATCCCAGTCCCCAGGCGAGTCGTCTACGCTCCCACAGGTGACCGACGCCGAGCACGGGTTCAAGGAGGGCGACAAGGTCTGGGTCGAGGACGGCGATGGCCGCCACCACCCCGGGATCTTCGTCGGCGACAACGAGGCCTCCGGTTGGTTTGGCGGCGGCCCCAGCGCCTACGTCGCCCACCCCGAGGCACATCAGGCTGAGGTCGTCTCGGTCTTCCGCATCACCCCTCGCGACGAGTAGCGAAGAACGGTCTACTGGGTTGCGGTCCCGGTGGTCGGGGTGTTCTTGTTCTGAAGCCCCGAGATGAAATCGTGGAGCGGCTTGGTGCCGGCCGCGACAAGGATGCCGGTCGCGAAGGTGTCGATCGTGTTCGACACGTGAAAGCCGACCGTTTGCAGGAAGAACAAGCCGAACCCGCAACTCACCGCCACGCCGAGAACTGCAGCAATTCCGTGAGTCGCCGCCGCCCTATCGGCCTTTATCTGCGCCGCCTTTGCGGTCTCCTCCTGAGACGGTGTCGGGGCGCCTCCAAGGGGCTGTGGAGTGGGGATTTCCCACCGCGGCAGCACCGGCGAGATCAACTCGAGCAGGCGCTCGATCACCTGTGCGGCCGCGTAGAAGCCGGCGAAAAAAGCGACGTTCGCGTCTTCATCTTTGGTCGGTTCGAACGGCGCGCCGGTTCCGAGAATGTTCCAGATCCACGCGACGACGAAAGCAACCACCAGACCACCGAACAGGACCCGTTTCGCGGTCTTCGTCGGATCCGGCAGGCTGCTATCGGATTTCGCCGGAGGTTCTTTCCCGTCTTTTGGCGCCGTCGTCGCCGGCGGCGCCGTGATCTTCCCCAACTCGTTGGCCATCTCATCCTCCTTTGATGTCCTGCCCGCCAGCGAACCTAAATGATCAGTTCGTACCGACAATCCACAATTCCATAGGTGAATCAAGAATTACTCGTAAAATGGTGAAAGCCGAACTAAGCTACGGAAGCCGCGCGATCGCCATGTCAACCCGGGCGCCGTTGAAAGGCACTCCCTCGGCGATCAGATGACGACGCTGACGGTCGCCCTTGGCGAGCGAGCCGTCGGCGCGGACGACGCGCCACCAGGGCAGGTCCGGGTCGTCGCACTCGAAGAGCACGGCGCCGGCGAAACGGGGCGCGCCCGGCGACACGTCTCCGTAGGTGCGCACGAACCCCACCGGTATCTCGCGCACCCGGGCAAGAACCTCTAATTCTCGGCTGGGGCCTATCCTCATCACCTCTCTAATGTAGTGCGTAACGCGCTACAATCACACGATGGCGTCCGCCCCCCATCCAATCTCATTGCGCTTGGGCTCAGACGGCCTGCACGCCCTCGAAGAACTTGCCCGGCGCCGCGGAATCACGCGAGCCGAGGCGGCAAGGCGAGCGATCACCGAAGCAGCCGAGAGGGACCGGCGCCGCGCGGGACTCGCGGCCGAAGCTCAAATGCTGATGGAAGACCCCGGTTACGTCCGTGAGGCTCGCGAGGTTGCCGCGATGATGGAGGACCTACGTGGTCCGCGGTGACGTCTGTACGGTCAAGCTGCCGAAGGGACGCCGCCGCGTTCAGCATGCCCCCCGGTACGCGGTGGTTGTCCAAGCCGACGCAGTGCTCAATCTCTCAACGGTCGTTGTCTGCCCCACCTCGACATCGATTCAGTCCGCCCGCATCCACCCGGAAATCGTCATCGGGGACGAGCCCACACGCGTCATGTGCGAGATGGTTGGCGCGGTCGACGCACGGGCCCTCGGCAAACAAGTTGCCCATTTGAAGCTGGACGAGCTGAGGGGCGTCGACGAGGGGCTGGAGCTGGTCCTCGACCTCGGTTAGGCCGAGGTTGGGCCGAAGGCGTCGATCAGGCGGTTCTGGTACTCGCTCAGCTCCTCGGGGGAGATGAAGTAGGTCGGCGGGGTGAGGAAGAGGCCGTCGGCGCGCTCGGCGGTGGCCTCGACGCGGGCGCGCACCTTGTCGAGTGGGCCGGCGGCGCAGTAGGTGTCGACCATCTCGTCGCTGATCGCGGCGGGGACGGCGGCGAGGTCGCCGCGACGGAAGGCCTCGCCGGCGGCGACCGCGTTGTCGGCGAAGCCGTGCAGCTCCCAAAGCGGCATGTAGGTCCTCACCGTGGCGTAGAAGGAGATCGTCCTGCGGGCCATCTCGATCGCCTGTGCTTCGTCGTCGTCGATCGCGCAGCAGACGGTCGGCAGGTAGTCGAAGTCCGCACGTGCGCGGCCGGAGCGCTTCAAGCCCTCCTCGAAGGAGGAGACGACGACCTCGTCGATCCAGCGCAGGCTCTGGATCGGGTGGCCGATCAGGCCATCGGCGACGTCGCCAGCCATCCGGCACATCCCCCCCTGCACGCCGGCGGTGTAGATCGGCACCGACTCGCGCGGCGCCGGGTGAGGGCGGATCCAGCCCTTGATGTCGATGTCGTAGTACTCCCCCTCAAAGCGGATCGGCTCGCCCTTGCCCGCCTGCTGCATGATCAGGCGGGTCGCCTCGATCGCCTCGCGCAGGTGCGGCGCCGGTTTGCCGTACTCGGCGTTGTGCCAGGTTTCGTTCAGCCGCTTGACTCCCGAGCCGAGACCGAGGCGGAAGCGGCCACCCGACATCTCGTCGACATCCAGCGCTGAGACGGCGAGGATGAAGGGGCTGCGAGTGAATGCCCAGGCGATCCCCGTAGCGATTCCGATCCGCTCGGTGCGCCCCGCCAGGTAGGCCGCCTGGGTGACCGAGGAGCGGAACAGCTCCGGGGCCCAGACGCATTCGACCCCTGCCGCTTCTGCACGCTTGGCTTCGGCCTCGAGGTCGGCGACCGTGACGCCGATCGCGGCGACCGAGATGCGGTCCAGCGCACCCATCGCGATCCCCGCCCCGCTCAGGCGGGAGCCGGCGTGCCCGCCTCGGCGAGGACCAGGTCGGCGACCCGCTCACGGTGCCAGCGGGCGTCGCCAAAGGTGGCCGCGTTGGCCTTGCCACGCTTGAGGAAGAAGTGGAGGTCGTGCTCCCAGGTGAAGCCGATCCCGCCATGCACCTGGATCGAGGCGTCAGGGACGCGCCAGCCAGCATCGGAGGCATAGGCCTTTGCCATCGCTGCCGCCAGCGGCAGCGACTCGGGCTCGGCGTCGGCCGCCCAGGCGGCGCCGTAGACCGCGGAGCGCGAGTTCTCGGTCTCCAGCAGCATCTGCGCGCAGCGGTGCGAGACCGCCTGGTAGGCGCCGATCGGGCGGCCGAACTGCTGGCGGTCCTTGGCGTACTCCACCGCCATCTCCATCGTCCGCTGGGCGATCCCGGTCGACTCGGAGGCGATCGCGACGCAGGCGCGCCAGAGCACCGGCAGGTAGTCCTCCTGCCCACCGTTCAGCGTCGCCTCAGGGCCAACGTGGACGCCGTCGAAGCGAACCGAGTAGAGACGGCGGGTCAGGTCGATCGACTTCTCCGGGGTGACGGTGACGCCGTCGGCGCCGCGCTCGACCAGGTGGCGACGGCCGTCCGAGGTGGCGACCAGCAGGAAGTCGGCGCTCGCCGCGTCCATGACCAGCACCTTCTCGCCGTCGAGGACGATGCTGTCGCCGTCGGGCCTGGCCTCCATCTCGAACCCGCCGATCGTCGCCGGCGTACCCGCATCGAAGAGGGCGATCGTGCCCCGCGCCTCGCCGCTCGCCAGCGGACGCAGCCAGCGCTCGCGCTGCTCGTCGGTCCCGTTCGTCGCCAGGGCCAGGCCGGCAACCGTGGTCGAAAGCAGCGGCGAGGGCGCCAGCGCGTAGCCCATCTCCTCGAAGAGGACGGCGAGGTCGACGATGCCGAGACCCTGGCCTCCCCACTCTTCCGGCAGGGCCAGCCCGGGCCAGCCGAGCTCGGCCATCTCCTCCCAGTCGGACTGCTCGAAGCCGTGCTCGCTCTCGGCCAGCTCGCGGATCCGCTCCGATTTGTAACGGGCGGCGAGGAACTCGTGCGCGGTCGACTTGATCGCCTGCTGCTCGTCGGTGAGGTCGAAGTACATTGGTAAGCGACAGCCCCTAAAGCCCTAGCGAAGCCTCGGCAGGCCGAGCACCCGCTCGGCGATTATGTTCTTGAGGATGTCGGTCGTGCCGCCCTCGATCGAGTTGGCGCGCGAGCGGAGGAAGCCGTACTGCCAGGCGCCGTTGGCAACGGCGTGCTCGGCGCCGCGGTCGAGCGGCGCGTAGGCGCCCTCGATGTCGAGCGCCAGCTCGCTGATCCGCTGGTTGATGTCGGCCCACTGCCACTTGCCCAGCGAACCCTCCGGCCCGGGGATGCCCGACTGCATCGTCTTGGTCAGGCCGCGGTAGGCATTCAGCCGCATCGTCTCGGCCTCGATCTGCAACTGGGCGATGCGCTGGCGAATCACCGGATCGTCGGCCGCATTGCCACCGTTGACGCGCGTCTCCTGGGCAAGGCCCCTCAACCGCTTGAGGCTGTTGGCTATCTGCGAGATCGCGCCGAAGGCGAGCCCGGCGCGCTCGTTCATCAGCGTCGTGATCGCCACCGACCAGCCGTTGCCGACCCCGCCGACGACGTTGGCGTCGGGAATCCGCGCTTCCTCCATGAAGACCTCGTTGAACTCGCCCTCACCGGTGATCTGAACCAGCGGTTTGGCCTCGACGCCGGGCTGCTCCATGTCCATCAGGAAGTAGGTCAGACCCTTGTGCTTGGGGGCATCGGGGTCGGTGCGGGCAACGAGCATGCACCACTTCGCGTACTGGGCGAACGTCGTCCAGACCTTCTGCCCGGTGACGACCCATTCGTCGCCGTCTTTGACCGCCTTGGTCTTCAGCGAGGCGAGGTCAGAGCCCGACTCGGGCTCTGAGAATCCCTGGCACCAGATCTCCTCGGCGGTGAGGATCGGCTCCAGATAGCGCTGCTTCTGCTCATCGGTGCCGTGGGCGATCACCACCGGCCCGCCCATCGCCAGGCCGAGCACGTTTGCCGGGCTCGGCGCTTCCTGGCGCGCCGCCTCGCCGACGAAGATCGCCTGCTCGATCAGGGTCGCACCGCGGCCGCCGTACTCCTTCGGCCAGGAAATCCCGGCCCAGCCGGCCTCGTGCAGCTTGCCCTGCCACTCGCTGCGGAAGGCCATCACCTCCTCCAGCCCACCCTCGGGCTCTGGCCCCGGGTGGTTCTCTTCCAGCCAGGTCCGGACCTCGTCGCGGAACTCGCGCTCAGACGGTGAGAGGCTGAGGTCCATCGGCAGCGCAGCATAGCGGGCACTTGGCCAGACAGCCAGGCGGGACGTGGAGGTCAGGAGTCTCGGTCGAGGGAGCGCCAGGGACTGAGCTTCAGGGCGGTGCCGAACCCGGCCCGGAAGAGGACCCCGGCGCGGCAGCCGCGTACGCGACGGCCGTGCCCGCGCAGGAGTGGGCCGCCGCGCACCGAGAAGCCGTGACGGGAATGGCGCTCGAAGGTGCGCTGGATACCGGCGGAGTCGAGCTCCCAGCCGCGCAGGCCGAGCACGTCGAGGACGATTCCGTCGTGGGCCAGATACTGGATCGGCCCCCGCTCGCGCGGCACGGTTGGGTTGAGGTGCAACGTGATCGCGTCGAGCACGTCGTGGCGCGAGGACTCGGAGAGCTGTGAGGACTCGAGGAACTCAGCCGCGACCTTCGCCCCGGCCCAGGTGAAGCACTCGTCGGTCAACGAGCCCATCGTCTCGAAGGCGTAGTCGTGGAACATCGTCGCGGCGAAGAGCGCCTCTTCGTCGCACTCCAGCCCCTCGACCTCGCCCAGCGCCCGGGCGAAGACATATGAGCGGTAGCCGTGCTCGACGACCATCGGGTCGAGGTCGGCGCAGGCCTCGACGACGTCGCGTGCGAACGGCGTGTCGGGCGGGGTCAACCGCGAGGGGTCCGGACCCGAGCCACGGATGCCCCGACGACTAGCCAGAAGCCGCGGCGCCACGCGCGTCGTCCGCAGCACCACAGCCGCCAGGAAGCGCGCCCGCTCGCCACGGCCGAGGATTCCCCGGGTCCGCCGCGACCACTCGATCGTGCCGATGTCGCCGAGCAACCAGCCCATCGACACGCTCCCGTGGCCGCCGGGTTCAGACGCGCTCGATCAACGTGCCGGTGCCCAACCCCCCGCCACAACACATCGTCACCAGCCCCATCTCCTTGTCGGAGCGCTCCAGCTCGTGCAGCAGGGTGGTGATCAAGCGGGCGCCGCTCGAGCCGAGCGGATGGCCGAGGGCGATCGCGCCGCCGTTGACGTTGACCCGGTCCATGTCGGGGTCGAGCTCGCGCCGCCATGCGGCGAGGACCGAAGCGAAGGCCTCGTTGACCTCGACCAGGTCGATGTCGTCCATCGCCATGCCGTTGCGCTCCAGGAGCTTCCTGGTAGCCGGGATCGGGCCGGTCAGCATGATCACCGGGTGGACCCCGACCGTGGTCTGGTCGTAGAGCCGAGCCCGCGGCTTCAGCCCAAGCGCGTCGGCCTTCTCGCGGGTCATCAAGAGGACCGCAGCGGCGCCGTCGGAGACCTGCGAGGAGTTGCCGGCGGTGATCTTGCCGTCCTCCTTGAAGGCCGGCTTCAGCTGCGAGAGCTTCTCCAGCGAGGTGTCGGGGCGGATGCCCTGGTCGGTGGCGTAGGTGTCGCCGTTGACGGAGAAGGGGACGATCTCCCGCTCGAAGCGGCCCTCCTCGGTCGCCTTGGCGGCGAGTTGATGAGAACGCAGGCCGATCTCGTCGAGCTCGGAGCGGGGAATCTCCCACTGGTCGGCGATCATCTCGGCGGAGATGCCCTGCGGCACGAGGTTGTAGCGCTCCATCAACTGGGGCGAGAAGGCGAAGCCGTGCTCCTCCATCACCGAAGCGCTGTCGGCGAAGGAGATGTGGCCCATGTGCTCGACGCCGCCGGCGACCATCACGTCGTGCACTCCGGAGGCGACCAGCGCGGCGGCGAAGTTGACCGCCTGCTGGCCAGAGCCGCACTGGCGGTCGACCGTGGTGGCGGGCGTCTCAATCGGCAGGCCTGCCTCGAGCCAGGCGTTGCGGGCGATGTTGATGCCCTGCTCGCCGAACTGCTGCACGCAGCCGGCGACCACGTCTTCGACCTCGGCGGCGTCGATCCCGGCCCGCTCGATCACCTCCGAGTAAGCCTTGGCGAGCAGGTTGGAGGCGTGGACGTCCTTGTAGTAGCCCTTTTCCTCGTGGCCGCGCCCGATCGGGGTGCGGACCGCCTCGATGATGACGACCTCGCGGCCGCCGAACTTGCCGTTTCCGTTCTCAGACATCGAAGCCTCCGTTCGTGATTGACCGGTCAATCAACTTTAGCGGGCGCGACGTGATAGGAACCCGTCTTCGATGAGCGGGA
The DNA here is from genome assembly GCA_049796515.1 of Solirubrobacterales bacterium. Lineage (GTDB taxonomy): Bacteria > Actinomycetota > Thermoleophilia > Solirubrobacterales > 70-9 > VRUE01. Next base: position 9,747 of record JBAREU010000296.1, on the reverse strand, counting down.
GCGCTGGATACGAGTCGCCGGGGATTGCCGGCAGCGGGGCCATTGCTACCGGCCTCGCCGCGGTTTCCACGACGACCGCCGACACGATCCTGCTGGCTCGCAGCGAGGCTTCGGCCTGGCGAGCGGAGGAGAAAGTCGTTGCGGCCTGCGCCAAGATCGACGGGGCCGAGGCGTCGCGACTGCGGGTAACCACCGACCCCAAGGACCTCGCCGAGTGCGACATCGTGGTCGAGGCGGTGGTAGAGGAGGTCGGGCCCAAGGGCGAGGTGCTGAGCGCCGTCGCCGCGGCCTGCCCTGACGCGCACCTCGCCACCACGACCTCGTCGCTCAGCATCGCCGAGATCGCCGCGGCAGCCGGCATCGGCGGGCGCCTCTTCGGCCTGCACGTCTTCAACCCAGTGCCGCGAATGAAGCTGGTCGAGGTCTGCTTCCCGGACAACGGCGAGGAGACTCGCGAGAAGGCGCTTGCGTGGTGCGCGGCGCTCGGCAAGACCGCGGTCGAGGTCCCCGACCAGGCCGGCTTCGTCGTCAATCGCCTCCTCTTCCCCTACCTCTTTGACGCGGTTCGCCTGGTCGAGCGCACCGGCATGGAGGCTGGTGAGGTCGACACCTGCATGAAGCTCGGCGCCGGACACCCGATGGGGCCGCTGGCGCTGCTCGACTTCGTCGGCCTCGACGTCTCGAAAGCGATCGGCGACGCCCTCTACGCCGAGAACGGCGAGGACGCGAGCAAGCCGCCCGGCCTGATGGTTGAGATGGTGGGCGAAGGAAAACTGGGCCGCAAGAGCGGATCCGGTTTCTACAGTTACGACTGAAGGGGCTCGTCGGGAGGACCAGGATCCGCCAAGAGGCGGACCGTGCCCCGGAGACGGATCGCGATCAGCGGATTCAGTATTTCCCAGCGCTCACCTTTACGGAGCAGGCCCGCGAGCCGCAGGCGATCGAGTGCCTTGCGTATCTCCTGACTCGACGTCGTCCCCCGCTGCGAAGCCGCATAGGGGCGTTCTCCGCCCGCGACCTGACTCATCAGCTGACCGCCGAGTCGATGCAGAGAACGGGCATGTTGCATCGCTCTCCCGGCCAATCCGTCGTCGCGCGAAGCCAGGTCTCGCAGTAGGTCATAGGCAGGCGGAAGCACGCGCCGGTCTTCGAGATCAAGGAGGCCGAGTAGCATCGTCGATGGGTGACCTCCCGTCATTTCGGCGAGCTCTTCGGCGACCCCGCCCGACACGCCCATGCGCTCGGCGACGCCCCGCCAGGTGCCGGCGCTGGGGTTCTCCATCGCAAGCCATTGCCCCTGCTGGTGGAAGGCGGCTTTCGGTCCGAGAATCTGACGATAGCCGCCTTCGCGCCCGGAAAAGACCACTCCCAGGTTGGGGACCCGCTGGATCAAATCCCGCACGCCCCATAGAAGCTGGTCGACCTTGAGCGGATGGCGCGAAGTCAGGGAGGGCGCCTCGAGGTGATCGATCCAGAGAAGCAACTCCCCCCGGCGAGCGAACTCCTCTAGGCACGGGAACGCCATCGAAATCCCGAATTTCCCCGAAGGCCACGAGCGCAAGGCCTCTTCGAAACCCTCCCAACCAAGTAGCTCGACGAGCTCGGTGCGCGCGCGCTCAGCGGCGGACGGACGCACCACGCCACCAACCGACAGCGAGAGGTTCGTCTCGCCCACGGCCGCGCGCGCGATCTGCTTCGCCAGCAGGAAGCCGACGTGCTCAGCGCTTGCCGCACCGTCGAGATCCAGAGGGAGAACCGTGGAATCCGAGAGCTGCGCTAGGGCCTGCCGGATCGTCTCGGTCTTCCCCACCTCAGCTTCTCCCAGCAAGCCGACAACACGATTCTCACGCGTGGCCGCCGCAATTCTCTCTGCCTCGCTGAGGCGAGCCATTGCAATGGCTTCGTGTGCCCGAGGAATGCCCTCGGTCAAGCCCACGCGCGATCCCCCTGGGCATCTCTGATGGCAAATCCGACGACCTCGCTGCTAGCCGTATCAGTGCCTTGTGCTCGCATCGCCGAATGGGCGTAAGAACAGATGAGCATCGTTCGTCTTGGGTGGCCGTCGGACGCTTCGAGGATTCGATAGAGATCGCCCTGTTCGATCGCGACACCAGCTTCCTCGAATCGGTCACCGAGGCCGGTCAACCAGTCCGAGAACCCGATCTCACCAAGTGTGAATTCTTGGCCAATTTGCTCCAGTGGTCCCTCTTCCCGGAGTGCACGCACCGCAGCCTCCTCACTGCCGGCAAACAAGAAGACGATGGGACAGTCCTCCTCGCGACATGCGATCGCCACCTCTTCTACAGCCCCCGGCAGGTCCGCCAGGAGATGCACCTCGTCCAAGAGGACGGTGACGCTCTTGCCGGTGGCACGCGCATGCAGAGAAAGCGCCTCGAGGACCGGCTGCAGCCCGGGTCCACCGTCATCCGCTTCAGCCAGCACCGAAGCTGCCGCTGCAAGCGCATCTGCCTCGCTGTCAAAGCCAATGCCTTTAAGAGCCCCGCTCAGTTGTTTCGCCTTCTGGCTCTGCCCGCGGGCGATGTCCCGGAGTCGCTTCGGCATTTTGTTGCTGCCCACATGCGCCGCCTGGGCCTGGCGCGCAATCTCACCGGCAAGATCCCGCGACTCGCTGACTACAACCTTGCTGAGGTCGACATCCAGCGCGACGCGATGGCGCTGCCTGAGCCGGGCCAAAACAGCCTTGGCAACGCTCGTCTTGCCCGTCCGACGGGGTCCAATGAGCCATTGATGCCCAGCAGTGATGATTCGAGCCTCGAGGTCGCCGATTTCCCCACGCCGGCCGATCTGCCGACTCTCCGGCATGATCGGCTGGTCGATAGGGAACAGAATCGGATGCAACGCCACGGATGCATTCTAGCATCTTTATTGATGCATAAATGATGCTCTAGCGGTGCATTTCTACGAGGCCGTGCCTCAGCTTGTACGGGCTCGCAATCAGCGGCGGCCAGCTCTGTCCCAGATCACGTCAGCGGTCGAGCAGCCTTGGCGGCGGGCGGTTGCCTCTATTTCCTCCCAAGGGAGCTCGGCTTCGGGCAGGTCGTCCCAGCGGGCCAGATCGAGTGCCTCGACCGCTCCTTTGAGCGCCGGGCCGAGATGCTCCTCGGAGCGAAGCAACGCTCTCAAGACCTCCAGCTGCTTGTCGCTCAAGCGCACAACCCACATGCGATACCTCCAGGGTTAGGCGTAACGCGGGTTGCTCAGGAAACCTAGGCCGCGGGGCGGACGGAACCATCGCCGCCGCTGATCCGCACCGCCTCGACCCGGTTCTCGCGCACCGACTCGACCCGGATCGTGTAGCCGTTGGCGGTGATCGTGTCGCCCCGCTTCGGCAGCCGGCCGAGCTCGCCGAAGACGTAGCCGCCGATTGAGTTGTAGGCGTCGGTGTCGACCGGCAGCTCGATCCCCGCGTCGGCGAGGTCGCCGAGCGAGACGTGGCCGCGCACGAACCACTCCCCGCCGGCGAGCTGACGCAGCGCGGCGGCGCGGGGGTCGGTCTCGTCCTCGATCTCCCCCACCACCTCCTCGAGGATGTCCTCGACCGTGACGATCCCGACCGTCCGGCCGTACTCGTCGACGATCACGGCGAGCGAGGTGCGCTGCACCTGCAGGTCGTGCAATAGATCGTCGAGCGGGCGGGTCTCGGGGACGATCACCGCCTCGCGGACTACCGGCTCGATCTGCGCCTCGGGGCCGTCGCTCATGTAGAGGCGGGCGAGGCTGTTGTTGTGAACGATGCCCTTGACGCGGTCGGGGTTGTCTTCCTCGATCACGACCAATCGCGTGTGGCCTGAGGTGACGCAACGCCGCAGCGCCGTCTCCACGGTCTCGGACGCATCCACGGTGACCACGGCCGGGATCGGCGTCATCACCTCGCGCGCCTCCTGCTCGTGCAAGTGGAAGACGCCACCGAGCATCCCGGCCTCGCCGGGGTCGAGGGTCCCCCCCATCCGTGAGCTGTCGATGATCTGCTTCAGGTCCTCGGCGGTGTGCTTCTCGTCGATGTTGGTCGGGTCGACGCCGAAGAGGCGGACGATCGCGTTGGAGAACGCGCTCAGCGCCATCGTCACCGGCGCGGTGGCGATGCGGAACCAGTTGAGCGGGCGGGAGACCCGGCGCGCGGTTCGCTCCGCTTTGTTGATCGCCAGCATCTTCGGCACCTGCTCGCCGACACTGATGTGGAGCGCGGTGACTAGGGCAAAGGCGATCCCGACCGAGAGGGCGGCAGCGGCGCCGTGCGAGAGGCTGCCGAAGGCCGGCTCGAGCAGCACGGCCAGCGCTGGCTCGCCGAGGAAGCCGATCCCAATCGAGGCCATCGTGATGCCGATCTGGCAGGCGGAGAGCGATTCGTCGATCTTGTCCAGCTGCTCGATCACCTCCTCGGCGCCGCTCTCGCCTTCCTCGGCGAGCTGCTCGATCTTGCCGCGCCGGCTCCGCACAAGCGCGAACTCGGCTGCGACGAAGAAGCCGTTGACCGCCAGCAGCAGAAGCAGGAGGACGAGCAGGAGGACGCTCATCGGACTGGGAGGCCCCTATTTGGCCCGGTACTTCGGGGGAGGTCGTCTTCGGCCATTCGGCAATTGATGAATATAGCTTTCCCGCCCGCGGAAGGAGGGAGAGTGCGATATTGAGCCGGCATGCGCATCGCCAGCCTCGTTCCGTCCGCAACTGAGATGCTCTTCGCCCTCGGTCTTGGCGACAGCGTCGTCGCCGTCACCCATGAGTGCGATTACCCGCCGCAGGCGCGTTCCCTTCCCCATCTGACCCGCACGGTGTTGGCCGAGGGCCTCGACGCCCGCGAGATCGACAGCGCGGTCAAGGCAACGGTGGGCGAAGGCCGGGCCCTGTATGAGCTCGACGAGGCGCGCCTCGCGCAGGTCGCCCCCGACCTGATCGTCACCCAGGCGATCTGCGACGTCTGCGCTGTCTCCTACGAGGACGTGGTCGAAGTCGCAGCGCGACTGCCGGGCCGACCCCAGGTCCTGCAGCAGGACCCGAGCACGCTCGGCGAGACGCTCGAGGACGTGATCCGCCTCGGCGAGGCCACCGGCCTCGAGTCCGAGGCACACGACATGCGGGGCGATCTGGAGGGACGGCTCGCGACCATTCGCGCCGCCGTCTCCGGCGCCAACCCACCACGGGTGATCGCGTTGGAGTGGCTCGACCCGCCGTTCGTCGGCGGCCACTGGATCCCGGAGATGATCTCGATCGCCGGTGGCGACGACGTCGCCGGGCCGCCCGGGTTGAAGTCGCCCGAAGTGCAGTGGGGCGAGCTGGCGGGGCTCAACCCCGACGTGGTGATCGCGATGCCCTGCGGCTGGTACGTGGGCGAATCCCACTCTCAGGCAGTCGAGCACTGGGACCGAATCGCCGGCCTCGGCGCCGGCCGGGTCTACGCGGTCGACGCGGCATCGACCTTCTCCCGTCCAGGACCGCGCCTCGTCGACGGCGTCGAGCTGCTCGGCCACATCCTCCACCCCGATTTGATCGACCCGCCGGGCAACATCGGCTTCGCCGAAGTGCGCGCACCGCGCTGATTGCTTCTCGGTCCCGCAGCGCGGGCCGGACTCAGAGCCTTCGACGGCTCTAGTCCGGCCCATGCTGCGGAATCCGGGCCTAACCGGACTTCGAAATCGACAGGACCGGCACGGTCGCGTGGCTCGCGATGAGCTTCATACTCCACCCCCTCCCCAGCTTTACTCAAATAATTTGGACTAAACGCGTCCCACGACCTACGGGAGGACCGCACGGGTTCCGCTTCGATAAAGCGCATAGACTTTTGTGCTCAGTGGACGGAGAGCGTTTAGAGGAAAGTCGCGTGGCCAGAACGTGGGTGGGCAATAGGTCCCAGGTCTCTTTCTTGCGACGCCTTGCGGTCGTCTTCGCCGATCCGCTGCGGCTCAGGATCGTGACCGAGCTATTCATGCGCGAAATGAGTCCGACGGGATTCTTCGCGGAGTTCGGCGGCGGATCGGTGCCGAGGGTCGATCGCCACTTCAAAACGCTCGCTGAGCACGGCTGGCTCAACCTCATCAGGAAGGAGTCGGGAGGGCGGCGTCGCGGCGGGACCGAGCACTTCTACCGAGCCACCGAACTCGCGATCTTCGACGAGGAGACCTGGTCCCTGCTGCCCTACTCGATCAAGGTCGCGTTCAGCTGGAGAATCGTCGAGCAGTTCGGCGAGCGGGTCAGAGAGGCAATCGACGCTGGCACATTCGACGCTCGGCCGGAGCGGCACTTCACCTGGACCCCGATTGTCCTCGATCGGGCGGGCTGGGACCGGGTGCTTGCCGCCCTCATCATTCTCTTCGAATCCGTCTTCGAGGAGCAGGAAGACGCCAAACTCCGTATCGCTCAATCCGGCGAAGAGCTGATCTTGACCACGGTTGCCTTCGCGGGATTCGAATCGCCTACGCATGACCACATCCTTGGCGGCGAGGGAAATGCCTCGAGCCTCGTACCGCCGGAGAAGGGCTTCGCCGAGAGCGACAATTCACTAGTCCCCTTTACCCTGCGCCTCGCCAAGGTGTTTGCAGATGAGATCTGCCTGAAGATCGTGACCGAGCTGAACCTGAGAGAGATGAGCCCTACTCAGTTCGGCAAGGAGTTCGGCGGGTCTCCGGCAGCCATCAACCGGCGCTTCAAGATGCTCGAGGGGCTTGGCTGGCTGCGCAAGGTCGATGAGAAGACCGGGGGAAGGCGCAGGGGTGCCACCGAGCACTTTTATCGTGCGACCGGACCCGTCATCTACGACACCGACACCTGGTCGGAGATACCGGATTCGACCAAGGCGACGTTCAGCTGGAGAATCTTCGAGCAGTTCGCCGAGCGCGTGCAGGAGGCAATGGCCGCCGACACCTTTGACGCTAGAGCTGACCGACACCTCACCTGGTCGCTCCTGATGCTCGACCAGCTCGGCTGGGAAAAGGTGCTTGGCGAACTCATGAGGCTCTTCGACTCCCTCGTCAAAGAGCAGGAAGACGCCAAACGCCGCCTCGCCAAATCCGGCGAGGAGCCGATTCGGATGACCGTCGCTCTGGCGGCGTTCGAGTCGCCCAAACCGGCGACGAAGGAGCCGTAGGCCCCTCAGGCGATGGCGATCGCCGCGGCGATCGAGAAGAGGCCGATCGCGGCCATCGCCAGCAGCTCCATCGGCAGGCGCCGCGGGCCGAGCATGCCGCGCTCGCCGGCGAGGACGATCATCGCGCAGAGCAATCCCCCAGCGAGGCCGCCGAGGTGTCCGCCGATGCTGATGCCGGAGATGCCGAAGGTCAGCGCCAGGTTGATCACCAGGAGGAAGCCGAGCTCGGAGGCGATCTGGTTGAGCCCGCGGCCGCGGGCGATGACGAAGGCAGCGCCGAAGAGGCCGAAGATCGCCCCGGAGGCACCCACGGTCAGCGCCAACGGGTCGCTGAGGAGCAGCGCACCGAAGGAGCCGGCGAAGAGCGAGGCGAAGTAGAGAGCGACGAAGCGCGGCGTCCCGATCGCCGGCTCGAGCAGCCGCCCGAGGATGAAGAGGGCGAACATGTTGAAGCCGATGTGGAAGAGGCCGGCGTGGAGGAAGCCGCCGGTGAGCAGGCGGTACCACTCCCCATCCGCTACCGAGACCCCGCGCAGGCCGAAGTCGTTGATCACAGAGCCACTGGTGCCGCTGAGGCCGCCCGAGCCGCCGGCGATCTCGACCAGGTAGGCGGCGACGTTGAGTGCGATCAGGACGTAGGTGGCGGGTGCGTCGTAACGGCCGGGTGCCACCGCCCCCCTGGTGACCTTGGTGCGCTCGCGCGCACACTCTGGGCAGCGCATGCCGACCGGCGTCGGCGTCATGCAGTCGGGGCAGATCGGCCGCTCGCAGTTCGAGCAGGAGACGCCCGTCTCCCGGTTGGGGTGTCGGTAACAGGTCTGCGCCATTCGCGGACGGGGAGCCTACAATCGCCGCCGATGGAGGAGGCTAGCCCCGCACGGCTGTTTGCTGCCCTGGCCGGGTTCGCGCTGGTCACCTTCGGGATCGCCGGCTTCTTCTTCGACTCGTCATTCAGTCGTCCCGACGGCGTCGGCGAAGCGCTCGGCCTGTTCGCGGTCAACGGCTGGGCCAACGTCTTCCACATCCTCACCGGCGCGCTCGGCCTCCTCCTCGCCGGCTTCGCCTCGCGCCGCTACGCACTCTGGCTCACCGCCGTCTACGCAGCGGTCGCCGTCTTCGGAAGCCTGAACTAGAGGCCGACGCGACTCGACAGCGAGCGGAGGCGGCTCTTGGTCTGCTGGCGGCCGCGACGGCGCGCCTCAAGCAGGACCAACGCCCCAGTGGCGACGCTGCCGGCGCCGACGGCAACCACCGGCCGCACCCAGTTACGCGGGTCGCGCAGGGCCCGCAGCTCGCTCTCCGAGAGCTCCTCGGCCCAGTCGGAGAGCTCCTCGGCGGCCGCCTGGGTGACGGCGGCGAGAGTGTCCTCGAAGCGCCCGGACAGCCGCTCCGGCGGCTCGATCGGCCGCAAGGCGTCGCCGAGCAGCCGCTCGACATCCCAGGTGCTGCCGGTCAACTTCTCGCTCGCCTCACTCATCGCTCATCTCCTCCTCCAGTTGCTTGATCGCGCGATGGATCAGGACCTTGGTGGCGCCGTCGCTGCGCCCCAGCGCGCGGGCGATCTCGCGGTTGTCCATGCCGAGCGCGAAGCGCATGATCAGCGCGTCGCGACGATCGTCCGGCAGGCTGTCGAGCTTGTCGATCACCTGCCGCAGCTCCTCGCGCCCCTCGGCGATCGCCTCGGTGCCGTGGCGGGCGGGGATCGGGTCGGCGCTCTCCAGCGGCGTCTGCGGACGCCGCGATCTGTCCCGGTAGTAGTTGAGCGCCAGGTTGTGGGCGATTCGAATCAACCAGGGACGCAGCGGTCGCCCGTCGGACTCGCGCCGTGCCCGGTCGAAGTGACGGTAGGCCTGCAGGAACGCTTGCTCGGTGAGGTCCTCGGCGTCGTGCTGGTTGCCGACCCGGTAGTAGGCGTAGGAGTAGACGTCCTTGAGGTGGTCGCGGTAGAGCTCTTCGAAGGCGCGATCCAGCTCCGCCTTCGCAGCCGGATCGAGGCTCGCCGGCTCGACGTTGTCCTTGGCGGCGCTCACGCGCGAAGCCTAGCCCGCCCTCCCGGGCGCGTTTGTCACCCATAGGGAGACAAACGCGCCCGATCACGCAGCCTCCCTGCGCGAGCGCTCGACTTGGCGCAGGCCGGCGACCCAGGCCTCGGCGTCGATCTCGCCGCGGATCAGCGCCGCGAGGCCATCCAGGCCCTCCGCCGGGCAACCTGAGGCGGCGAGCGCCGACGCCAGCAGCGGCACCCCGTCGAGGCCCTCCGAGGCCTGGCCGATCAGGGCGGGGATCTCGTCCGCCGGCGTCCCCCGCCCGAGCAGCTCACCGGCGCGCCGGTTGCGTCCCGAGGGCGCGAGCACGGTCGCGGTCAGATCGCCGACTCCGGCCAATCCCGAGAACGTCTCCAGCTCGGCGCCGCGCGAGATCGCGTAAGCGATGCACTCGCGCCAGACCTGGGCGGCGGCAATGCCCGCCGCATTGAGGCCGAAGGGCTCGGTCGCGGCGGCGGCGAGGGCGGCAGCGTTCTTTGCCGTGCCCGCCATCTCCACGCCGGTGACGTCATGCGAGCGCTCGCAGACCAGGCCGGCACGATCGAAAACCTCACCGAGCTGATCGCGCAGGTCGGCGTCGCCGGAGCCGAGCACCAGGGCGGC
>JBAREU010000295.1:0-4934 GCA_049796515.1 Solirubrobacterales bacterium | reverse complement strand
GCGCGGGGCCACCGGTTTGGTCGCGGTCCAGGAGCGGCGCGCCGACGGCGTGGTCGAGCCGACCGAGCTGAGCGCCCCGTCCGGCGACGCCGTCGGACGGCTCGTGATGGGCGGTTCCGGTCTCGGCGATGCGATCCTCGCCTGGCAGCAGGGCAGTGGTGCCAACGCGCAGATCGTCGCCTCGGTCGTCGACGCGCCGCCCGACCCGTTCCTCGTGCTGCTGCCGGAAAGCTGGCAGCGCAAGGGGAAGATTCGCATCGCCTGGGATCGCTCGCCGAACGCTGTTAGCCGCGTCCGCTACTCGGTCAGCGTCGACGACGAGCCGGTCGTCGAGAACCGCAAGGGCCTGAGCGCCTACCTCACGCCAGACGACGTCGGCGAGGGCCGTCACAAGATCCAGGTCTTCGCGGTCGACGCCGCCGGCCAGGAAACCGGCAGTCGCCTAGGCCCGCTGCGCGTCGATCGTCGTGGCCCGCAGGTCACGCTGCGCCGCCGCGGATGGCGCTTGACCGTGATCGTCAGCGACGGCCCGCGGCGTACGACCTCCGGCGTCCGCCGCGGCTCGGTCCGCGTCTCATTCGGCGAGGGGGGTGGGGCGAAGGCGTCGGCCTCCGCGCGGGGACGGCGGAAGCCGGTGACGGTCCGCGTCACTCACACCTACTCGCGCACGGGTCACTTTCAGCTCCGGGTGCGTGCGCGCGACAAGGCCGGCAACGTGACCCTCTTGCGGCGCAAGCTCGGCGTCGGATGAGGCGGGCACTGCTCATCGCCGCTCTCGCCGGTTCGCTGGGCTCACTCACCTACCTCGTGGTACCCCCAGCCACCCTGGCTGCTTGGTGGAACGCCGCCGACGGGGTCGGCGGCGCCCAGCTGATCTCGGCCGACTACGCCCGGCTCGAGCAGGGCGACGACTCGACCGTCTTCGCGGCGATCTCGGCCGACGGTCGCTACGTCGCATTCCAGACCCTCGCCCGCAACTTCTTTGCCGACGACGACCCCGACCCCCCCGGCCAGTACCGAGCGGGTGGCGTCTTCCGCTTCGACCTGCAGACGCGCGCCCTCCAGAAGGTCGCCAACGGCGACCTGTTCGCCGAAGAAGGCGAACACGAAAGCAACGAATTCCTGCGCCTTGGAGCTTCGAACCCCTCGATCAGTGCCGATGGCCGCTACGTCGCCTTCGCCACCGCCGAGCCGCTTGTCGCCGCGGACACCAACGACAACATGGACGTCTACGTCCGCGACATGGCGATCCCGATCGGGGGTCTCGGCGCCTTCGACCTCGTCTCGGCGCTTGACGGGGGCGATCTGCCGGCCAGCTATGGATCGCCCGCCGACCCCTTTCCCGGCAGCGAACCGGGCGCCGAAGTCTCGCGTGGCGTGGCGATCAGCGCTGATGGCGGCAAGGTCGCCTTTCGAACCGAAGGACCCTCCGACCTACCGTCCGGTGGCAGCACCGACGTCCCGGCCGGCCAGGTCTTCCTGCGCGACAGAGTGGCCAACACGACGAAGCTCGTCACGGCGAAACAAGACCCCGGAACCGGTTCGATGACGGAGGAACCGGCTGGCGGTGCGCTCGGCGCTGCGCTCAGCGCCGACGGCACGACGGTCGCCTGGACCGGCGCCAACGCCGCGGTTCAGACTCGTTTCCTGGGTGGCGAGAACCCAGCCTCGACCTTTCTCTACTACCTGTGGAGGCGGGTGGCCGACGGTCCCGGCGCACCGACTCGGCGGATCACGGGTCTCGCAGACCCGGATGACCCCGGCTGCCCGACCGAAGCCGTCACCAACTTCGATCAGACTTCGACCGGGCCCTGCTACGGACCGCTCACCGATCAGGAGTCCAACCGGGCGGGGATCGTCTCGCAGCTGCCCGCGCTGAGCGGAGACGGCTACACGGTCGCGTTCCTCACCGGTGCGGGACCCCGTCCACTGGCCTTTACCGGGTCCGGGCTCGACCTCTTCGTCACCAACATGCGGCCCGGGCTGACCCGTAAGGCGTCGACGATCGAGCTGACCCGCGATACGGTCGGCAGCGATCCGGCCACCAGCCCCCCGATCGACAGCATCGCGATGTCGGAAGAGGGGCGCTATCTGGTGCTGACCACGGTCCGCACCAAATTCGCCCTGCCGGCGCTGCAGCTACTCGGCGAGCCGCGGCCGGTGCCCGGGGCGCGGGAGCTGTACGTCGTCGACCTCCAGGACCGCACGCTGGAACGTGTCGTCCGTTCCCACGCCGGAGGCGACATCGATGCCGACGTGCAGAACGGCGTCACGCTCTCCGCCGACGGGGCCCGTGTGGCCTTCACCGCATTCGCCGGCAACGTCTTCTTCGGCGACGCCAACCAACGCACCGATGCCTTCGTCGTCACGCAGCGGCCCGATCCCATGGGAGGATCGCTGAGTGCCGGCCTCACGGGCGCCGGCGCGAGCACGGTCGAAGTCGACCGGGGCGGCCCGCTGATCGGGATCCGCGCCAGGTCGCGAACGGGGGGCGTCGTCGTCCTGACGATCTCAGTCCCGACGGCGGGAGGCGTCAAGGCGGTGGCCAAAGCTCAGGCGGGGGATCCGCGCAAGCTGCGCACGCTCGCCACGGCGAGCGGCCGGGCCAAGGGGACGGGCCGGATCAAAATCCGCCTCGTGCTACGCCCGGTGCGCCGTTACCGGCGCGAGCTGCGCGAGAGAGGTGAGATCCGCGGCCGCGCCTTCGTCAGCTTCGTCGCCTCGCGCGGCGGTCGCCGCGCGGCGGCCTCGCGTCGCATCGTCTTTCGCCAGACCGTACCGGTAAAGCGAACGCGGAGCGAGCGAAAGTGAACTGTTCGTCACGGACTGGAAACGATTTGGTGACACACCTGATAACGACATGTAACGCAGGAGTAGAAGTCCTGTGAAGCGGCTTGACAGAGCGATATGCGGCCGACAACCCTGGCGCCGCAAACGGTTAAGTCAATGAAAGGAATCACGCTCATGAGCCGCACCATCCGAGGCCCCCAAAGGGGTTTCAGCGCTGTCCTGGCGGGGGCGATCGCCCTGGCAATGACGGCGCTGGTTGCGATCGGCCTGGCCCCCCAGGCGAACGCCGCGTTCACCACGGGCAAATGCGCCGGTACCGACATCGTCGGCCGCGGTGCCTCGTTTGCCCGCGACGCGCACAACGTCTTCATCAACAACTTCAAACCGATCTACTGCAAAGGCACGCCGAAACTCGCGGGGGTCACCTACGAAGCGCTGGGCAGCGGTGCCGGCCGGCTCGCGGTGAAGGTCCGCGAAGCCAGCGGCCCGCGCTTCGGCATGAGCGACGAGCCGCCGACGACGGCTGAAATCAATGAGATGAACAGCGGCGGTGCGCTGGTCGGAGTGCCGGCCGTCTTCACCAAAGACAGCGATCCGAGCAATGACGGCAACATCCACGTCATTCCTGCGGCGGTCGGTGCCGTTGCGCCGCTGGTCAACTTTCCTGATGGATGCGACGTGACCAAACTCAACGTCGCCTCGCGCACGGTTGAAGAAAACAACGACCTGGACGCGACCCCGGACGACGTCGTCCGTGTCCTCTTCACCAAGGCCGAGTTCGAGACGATCTGGTCACAGGGCACGAGCGGCGATCCGCTGGTCAGCTGGAAGGACGTCTTCAACGAGCTGGACGCTGTTCCCGCCTGTGAAAAACCGATCATCCGAGTGGTCCGCTTCGACGACTCCGGTACGTCGTTCGCCTTCAAGGACTACCTCAACACGATCGACGGGGGCGAGGGTTGGCTGACCACTTACGCCCTCAGCGACACGACGAACAAAACCCGCATATGGCCAGGTGCCGAACTCGGTGTTGGCGCGGTTTCGCCAACCGAAAGCCAGTGCGGCACTACCGCTGCTCCGGGTGGCAAACAGGCGGACTCCGCCGATCACCTGACGAGCGGCTGCTCCAACGGCAACGGTGCTCTCGTGGCGAAACTGGTCGCCACCGATGGCTCGGTCGGTTACTCCGACATCTCGACCGCTCGCAGCAACAGCCCGAGCCTGGCGATCACGCCGGAGGCAAACGACAACGACACGTACTGGACGCAGATCCAGAACGGCGCGAACGCGTTCACTGAGCCGACCTCCGACCCGAAAGGATTCCGCACGGATGGTCCCAAGGGCGCCAACTGCCAGTCAACCCAGTTCGAAAACGTGCCCGCGAGCACCTTCGGCAACTGGGAAAAAGCGAGCGGGGTCAAATCGCCGGTCGGCTACGGCATCTGCACGCTGACCTACGGCCTCGTCTTCGACGACAACTCCGAGGTCTGGGGTGGCAGCACGGTGGAGGAGGCGAAAGCGCGGACCGTCAAGGACTACTGGGAAAGCATCGTCACCGATGCGGCCCAGGCGGCCCTGTTCCCGAACGACTATGCCCCGCTTCCGGAAGACATCCTCGATATCGCCCGGGCCGGTGTCGCCTCGATCAACTGGCAGGGCGCCGCTGATGGAGGTGGCGGCGGTGACGCCGGCGGCGGCGGTGGTGGTGCTGGCGGATCGGCGGCATTGCCGGCCAAGCCGAGCAACCTGTTCACCCTGCCGCGCAAATCGATCTCGTCCAAAACCGGCGCCGCGACCATCTCGGTCAAGTTGCCGGGCCCGGGCAAGCTCGAGATGGTCGGCACCGCAAAGGTGCAGACCGGGGCGAAAACCAGCAAACGGACCGGCAAAAGCAAGACGATCAAGGTCGGTCGCGTTTTGCTCAACGCGAGCAAAGCCGGCACGTTCAACCTGACGCTGAAGCCGAGTGCGGCTGCGATGAAGGAGCTGCGTGAAGACGGCAAGCTCCGGGTCAGCCTGAAGCTTACCTTCACGCCCACCGGTGGCGAGGCGAAAACGACCACCAGCAGCGTGACGCTGAAGCTCGACAAACCGAAAAAAGGAAAAGGGGGACGCCGTTAGGCGTACCCGTCCATAGCCGGTGC
>JBAREU010000294.1:0-18479 GCA_049796515.1 Solirubrobacterales bacterium | reverse complement strand
CTCGACCGCCGCCCGTCCCGATGCGGAGGCGACCGGTTCCGCCAGTGCGTCGGCGCCGCCGCGGCCAGCTTGCGCATCTCCGGAATGCTGGCAGGTCGTGATCGCGAACTACAGCTGGGTCGCGATGACGCCGATCAGGGCGGCGATGATCCCTCCGCCGATCCCGCCCCCGAGCTGCATCATCGTGCGCTGCAGATCGTCGAACCGACCCTCGAGACGATCGAGTCGAGCGCTCGTGTCTAAGCGGAATGAATCCAGATCTCGGCGAAGGGAAGTGGTTTCGGCGCGGAGGGAGGTGGTCTCTGCGCGAAGAGATCCGATCTCTTTGTGCATCTCTCCAGTTTCCCCGCGCAGCGCTTTGATGTCCGCTGCTACGCGGTCGAAACCGTCGTCGAGCCGCGCGTCTGTCCAGCTTTCCCTCATCGCCTCCATGATTACAGGAATGTAGACAGAGAGATGCGCGCGAGTGTTGCACAGAAAGAAAATTCTCTGGAAATTCTTCCGCGCGGAACTACGGCTTCAAGAGGACCTTGACCGCGCCGTCGCGCTTCTCCTGGAACATCTCGTAGCTCTCCGGGGCTTTGTCGAGCGGCATCGTGTGGGTGGCGAAGTCGTCAACGCCCAGCGGATCCTCGTCGGTCAGCAGCGGCATGATGTCGTCGACCCAGCGCTTCACGTTCGCCTGGCCCATCCGCAGCTGGATCTGCTTGTCGAAGAGGGTCATCATCGGCAACGGGTCGGCCATGCCGCCGTAGACGCCGATCAGCGAGATCGTGCCACCGCGGCGGACCAGCTCGATCGCCAGGTGGAAGGCGCTGAGCCGATCGACCCCGGCCCTCTGCATCAGCATCTGGGCCAGTTTCTCGGGCAGCAGCCCGGCGATGTCCTGGGCAAGCTTGCCGATACGAGCGCCGTGCGCCTCCATTCCGACCGCGTCGATCACCGAGTCGGGTCCGCGGCCGTCGGTCATGCTGCGAACCGTCTCGACGATGTTCTCCTCGACGTCGATGTCGAGCGCCTTGACGCCGCGCTTGCGCACCCGCGCCAGCCGCTCCGGCACGAGGTCGATGCCGATCACATTCTCGACGCCGATCTCCTGCGCGACCCGGCAGCACATGTCGCCGATCGGGCCGAGCCCGAGGACGACGAGGCTGCCGCCCTTCGGCACGTCGGCGTACTCGACCGCCTGCCAGGCGGTCGGCAGCACGTCGGAGAGGAAGAGGAAGCGCTCGTCGGGCGGTCCCTCCGGCACCTTGATCGGCCCGTACTGCGCCTGCGGCACGCGCAGGTACTCGGCCTGGCCGCCGGGGACCTCGCCGTAGAGCTTGGTGTAGCCGAAGAGCTCCGCACCCATCCCGTGCTCGTGCACCTGGGTCGTCTCGCACTGGGTCTGCAAGCCCCGTTCGCACATGAAGCACTTGCCGCAGGCGATCTGGAAGGGCATCACCACACGATCGCCGGGCTGGAGCCCCTCGACGTCGGCGCCGACCTCCTCAACCACGCCCATCGGCTCGTGCCCGAGGATGTCGCCCTCGCCCATGAACGGCCCCAGGACCTCGTAGAGGTGGAGGTCGGATCCGCAGATCGCCGTCGTCGTGATCTTCACAATCGCGTCGGTGGGCTCCCGGATCGTCGGGTCCGGGACCTTGTCGACGCGTACGTCGCGTTTGCCGTGCCACGTGACTGCCTTCATCGTCGCTCCCAACCTTTCGCTGTCGCTGTCTCGCTCACTCCACCGGGCTACCCCGCACGGCAGGGCGGAAACGACGACGCCCTAAGAATCGAGCCGTCAGCTCAAAGGCCTCATTCCCCTTCGGGCTATGCCGACAGCAGCGCGACCGCGGGCGAACCGCGGTAGCCCATTCGCACCAGGGTCTCGCCCAGCACCTCGTGCATCGCGTCCTGCTCCCTGGGGGAGAGATTCTCGCGCCAACCGCCGGGGCTCGCCGCCCGCGCCTCGCGCAGCGAGCCGTGGGTCTCGGCGGGAAGCCGCCCAAAGTCGTGCCTGAGCGAGATCTCCGCCGCATCCGTGGCGTCGAGCCCGAGCAGCGAGCAGATCGCCTCCAACCCGTCCAGAGTCCGGTCGCGTACGTCCTCGTAGCGGATCATCACCCTGTCCCGCGCCGGACGGCTGCGGAACGCCTCCAAGACCGCCTCCGTGCGGTAGACCCAGACGCCCGACAGCCAGCGGATCAGGGCCACCCGACCCTCCGGGGCGACGGGGAAAGCGCCGCCGCGAATCGCCCAGGAGCCGTCCCGGTATGCGTCGAGCCAGGAGTCGACCACGTCGCGGCCGTCGCGCAGCAGGAAGATCAGCTTGGAGCGCGGGAACAGCTCGGCGAGCAACGGCGCCACGTGGGAGCCGGGCTCCTTGACCACGTAGGTCGGCGGACCGGCGAAGTCGCCGAGGGCCTCCTCCGCTTGCGCCTCGAAGCGCGCCTGGATCAGCGAGCGCAGCGGTTGCCACCAGCTATCGCGGTGCCGCTCGGCGAAGAAGTAGCCAGGCTCCTCGCGCTTTAGATCGAGCAGGGTGGTCAGCTCCGGCGAGTCCTCTTCCGACGCCGCCCAAGCGAGCGGGATCGGCCGCCAGACGCCGAGGTGATGCCCGAGGTGGGGGTCGTCGATCGGGACGACCCCCTCGAAGTCGGAGAGCATCCGCAACAACCAGGTGCTGCCGCTGCGCGAGGAGCCGAAGATCCAGGCGAGCCGCTCCTCGTGCCGCTCGAGGCTGCACTGTGATCGATCCGCCATAGCGCGGAGCCCACACTCGGGCCGGCTAGTACCAGCGCCCCCTGGCGAAGCCGCCGAAGGCGATCAGGCCGACCAGGGCCACGATCAGGCCAATCCAAAAGCTCCAGACGAACATCAGCACGATGCCGACGATGACGAGGATGCCGCCGAACGAAATGCCTGCGCCGGAGCCGCTCTCGCGATTGGTTGCCATCTCTTCCTCCTAGGTCGCGGTGCTTCCGTGCATGGCGCCCGACTACCCCGGTAGAGAAATTTGAACCACCTCGTCGAGACTGCCCGATCAGCTTGAGTCGGGATTGCGGCGGCGATGTGACCTGGATGCAACACACATCGATCGGTCACAGGGTCAGGTCTCGCTGCTCCCGACTAGCCTACTTCGCGTGCGCAGACTCGGCCGTCGAGCCATCCTCGTATTTTGGCCAGCCGCGGGTTGACTCCACTTAGACGCCAACCAGCGCAGCCGGAATGACAGCGATGCCGTCTGGGCGCCGGTAGGCCTCTTCGCCAGTGGTGACGACCACCGCGTCGATCAGCGAGTCGCCAAGTTGCCCGGCGAGCCAGTTCAAATGGCGGACGTCATCGCCGCCGACGTCACGTGCCAGCTTGCACTCGACCGCGAGGGCGCGCCCGTCTTCCCGCTCGATGATGAGGTCGACCTCGTGTTCCCCTCCACTCGTTCGCAAATGAAAGACCCGAGCCTCCGATGCCTGGGCGTACACGCGCAACGACAGGGTGCAGAGGGACTCAAACAGGGCGCCGAGCAGCGTTCCGTCCCGAGGAATCGGAGGACCAACCTCTCCCCCGGATAGGAGTGCGTCGGCATCGAGGCCAAGGAGTCGCGCCGCGAGCGCCGGATCGGCGAGCTGATGCTTTGGGGGACGCGAGAGACGCCGGATCCGATTTCGAGTCGGCATCCACGCCGGAACAGAATCCACTACCCACAGTCGCTCGAGCACGTCGCGGTAGGGCTGAGTGGTGGTCTTGGCCGGCTTCTCCCCCTCACCACCGGTCGCGGCGTCTCGGATCGTCTCGAAAGAAGCGGTGGTGGACGACGCGGCCGCGTAGGCGGTCATCCAGCGGCGCAGCGCGGCCGGGTTGCGAATCGGGTGCCCCAGCTCGGGGAAATCGCGGTCGATTACTCCATCGAGGTAGCCGTCGAGCTGGGCTCGCAGTGGGCGGCCCGAGAGGCCGCGCAGGCCGGGGAAGCCCGAGCATAGGATCTCCTGGACGTAGTCGTCGACCCTCAGATCAGTGCGTCCCTCGACCGGCGGACGCTCGCCATCCAGTAGCTCGCGCAGGCTTACGGAGGGCCGCTCAACACCACGCTCGGACAATGCCAGCGGCCGCATCCGGATGCTGACGATCCGACCCGCACCGGAATGAGTCTCGACTCCGGCTGGGGATGCGGAGCCCGTCAGTAGGAAGCGCCCAGAATCGGCGCTGGCGTCAACGGCACGGCGCACGAGGTCCCAGCACTCGGGCACGTACTGCCACTCGTCGATCAGGATCGGGGGGGCGGAGTCCAGTAGTCGAGCAGGGTCGGCCTGAGCAACACTGCGTTGAGCAGGATCGTCGAGGGCATGAACGGTGGTTGCGCGTCGGCTCGCAGTCGCCGTCTTGCCGACCCCTTTCGCTCCGACGATCGCCAGCGCGGGAAGCGAGCTCGCCAACTCCTCGAGCTCATCGTCTACGACCCTTTGCAGATACCGCCGTGGCGTTTGCCTGGCGTCGGACACCTGGCAACACTACCACTTTGACGGCCTCTATGCTACCGTTTTGACGCTCGTGCACTACCGCTCCGCAAAGCAGATGGGAGACTCGCATAGGCGCTGATCCGCTCTACAGAGCCAATCTCCGGCAGATTGAAAGGACGAGGGGCGTTGCGTGAGGGCGGGGTTCCGCCGGTTATGTGACCGAAATCGCCCGGCATCGGCTCCGCTCGCGCCTGGCTTATCGGTGAGAGGATGAGAGGGGCCCACATGGGAGTGGGATTGCAGCGGTTGTGACAGGAATGCGACCTGCGGGCGCTCAGTTCGCTCGCCCTCTGACGCGACGCAGCGCGATTTTCCTCACCTTCGTCGAGGGAAGGATCCTCTCATCCCACGGATCGCAGCTGATTCGCAGGTTGACTGGAGCCCGACCCTTCCGACCGAGCTGACGGCGAATCCGCTTGGCGACCGGGCCTGTGGCACCTGGCCAAATTTTCACGCGCCATCGCGCAAAACCCCCATGCTCGGGTTCGTCCGTGAGAACCCGCCAGCCCAAGCCCCTGGTTTTTACGCTGAGCCTTCCGTGCGCATTAGCGTCAAGTACGACAACCGCCGAGCCTTTGGAGGGGTCGTGTCGAATCGCAATCAAGGCACAAGCGCCTGGCCGAGGTGGCGGCACATAGGGTGGTGGGAGCGGAGGAACATACCGCCCGTCCACCGCGATCCCGCATATGGACACGCGGTCGGTGATGATTCCACGCTTCACTTCGGAGCCATCCAACCTTGCCATGCCGAGGGCCCCGAGGATGGAGTTCTCGCTCCAATAGATATGGCCGTCATCCAGCGCAACGCCACACGGTCGCTCGATGCCGCTGATAAATCCCACTTCAGGGTTCGAGCCGTCGATACCCACGCGGCCAACCTTGTCGCCGAAACCACCCCAGAAGAGAAACTGTTCGTTAACCGCAAGGCCGCACAGGTCGTAATTTTCTATTCCATCAACCAATGGTGGCCCTTGGGTAGGGCCGGCGAGGAGGGCACGGCCGACATAGCCCGTTCCGAGTCGACCCGTCCAGTAAAGAAACTGATCGTCCACCGCTACACCACATGGATTCGGAATTCCGGCAAGGAATTCCTGATTCTGTTCCGTGCCGTCCAACCCCGCGCGACCGATCGAGCCATTTGCTTTCCCGACAAGCTCCCAAGGTTCACGATTAGCCCAGTAGACATGTGAATCGTCAACAGCAACCCCACATGGCCTACTAGCTCCCGTGATGAACGCATACTCCGGATTGGTCCCATCGAGATTCGCACGCCCGATCGTGCCCTGGCCTTCATCCGCCCAATAGATATGCGACTCGTTCACCGCCAGCCCACAAACCCCGCGTATGTTCAACAAAAAATGCTGCGAAATGAAATTGGGATCGGCATGTGACCCATCCAGGTTCGCACGCCCGATAGTGCTCCCATTCGCCCAGTAGATGGCTCCCTCCGCTATCGAGGTATGCGCCACAAATGCGGCAACCATTGCCAGCAGACCGACCAGCCAGGTACTGCCTTTGAATATGCCGACAATCATGGGGTCAGTAACCGCTGCCTTTGCCGACTACCCGGCGTTGTCGGATAGTCCGAAAGGATTGATCCGCATCGTTCTCACTCTCGGATTCCTGGCCGCCGCTCGTCTCCCTCGGGGCTAGCTCACGAGTTACCGGAGCCGGTGCCGATTCGTTCTTCGACCCTTGCCCATCATCAATAGCAATGAGCACCATCGCAACCGCGATGGCCACAATGCTCATGACAAGAGCGAACTGAAAGTATCTGGAGGTCATATCCTTCCTTACTCTTAGACACCGCAGCCTTCACCGCTTGCGGCCTTACACAGCTTTTCCGTCATCTGAACCTCCATCTCGACCGCTTCCCTCCATCGCTTAGCAGTATTAAACTGCGGATTCATAATCTTCTTCCCTTTGGCGTTCAAGATCGCGAGATCGTCGGTGAAAATGAAAGTGTCTTGATAGCCGATGTTTTCAGAGGTACCAGCTCGGGGAACGGGCACACCCTGTACGGAGCGTCCGAACGCAACTCCGAAATGCAACACCGTTTTGTATGACCCAAACGCGGTGCCGGCAATCGCGGCCTCCGCACCCTCGGGGAGGTCAACGGGCCGGAATCTATAGCGATACGGAAGTTGACGGAGCGCCTCCTTCGCCTCGCTTTCGGTGAGAATAGACGTGGCGTGGCGTTCCAGGATGCCGCCGTAGCCGGCCAACACGGTGGCGCAAATCACGCTCAGAACCACTAGATAGATCGGCCATTCACGTCTGCGGGACGTATTTGGAACTCGTGTCTTCCTCTCGTCCCTCAGAGATGACACGGTTCATCCGTTGCGGCTTTGCACAGCTTGTCCGTGATTTGAGCTGATATCTCAACAGCTTCGTTGAATTGCTTGGCAGTCCTGAGATGCGGATTCGTAATCAGTTTGCCTCTAGCATTTCTGAACTGGAGATCGTTAGTGAACAGAAAGCCACCGGCCGAGTATCCGTATGATTCTGAGGTACCGGCACGAGGTACGGGTACTGGATCTGGCGACCTACCCAGAGAAATCCCAAAGCGTAGAACAGTCCCGTGGGGTCCAATTGCCCGACCGGCGACTGCACCCTCCGCACCTTGAGGAAGGTCTACCTCTCGAAAGACGTAACGATACGGGAGCAGCTGCAGAGCCTCTTTTGCCTCGCTCTCGGTGAGGACGGCGTTACCGCCGGGGACGCCATCGCGGCCGACTAACAGGGTGGCGCAAATCACGCTCATAGCAAGTTGGTGAGTCAACTACTCACCCGCGGGCGAAGATACTCAAGGTCGCATCTCTCACGCTCGCCTGCTCAAATCGGACACGGCTCGCCAGTTACGGCCCTGCACAGCTTCGCCGTCATTTGAACCTCCATTTCGGCGGCTTCGTTGAACCGCCTAGCGGTTTGGAGTTGCGGTTTCGTAACCTTTTTTCCCTTGGCGTTCAAGATCTGAAGATCATCCGTGAACAAAAACCCACCATCCGGATATCCATATGATTCTGAGGTACCGGCACGTGGCACAGGTACCGGATCTGGATGCCTGCCTAAGGCGATTCCAAATTGCAAGACAGTCCCATTGGGTCCAATTGCGCGTCCGGCGATCGCACCCTCCGCACCCTGAGGAACGTCTACCTCTCGGAAGCTGTAGCGATACGGGAGCAGCTGCAGAGCCTCTTTTGCCTCGCTCTCGGTGAGGACGGCGTTACCGCCGGGGACGCCATCGCAGCCGACCAATGCACTTGCGCAGATTACGCTAATAACAAGCCGATGAACTTGCCTAGCCATGGAACAGACCGCCCGGGCCATACAAGTTCTGCGGGGCATGCTTTTTCTCATTGAGGTTGGCGTTGGTGTGCTTGACGGCAAGCGCAAAGCGAGTCCAGTTTGACCCCTCGGCGTCTTCAATGCGCTTCTTGACAACAACCCATGATTTATCGGAGTAGCTATCAGTTGAATGATTTGCTAGCAAGGGTTCGCGCTGTCCTCCGTTATCGCGAGTACCTACAACGAACAACAAGTGATTGATGTCGCCTTTGCCATTCGTGCCAAACCAGTCCGTGGCGATGATGTTGCCCTTCGTCCACCCCCATGGCTGCTGGACCGGATCGATATGGGCGAGGCCAAAGCGCCAAAGGTGACGCGGGAGCTCGTCCGCGAGTTTCCATGACTCCGAATCATCGTATTCGGGTGGGCCAAAGGGCGGAATGTTGCTGTAGGCCCACCAGCTTCCATCCCCGTGAAAGCGGTAGCGCATGAACTTCGTGCCCGCAGCCCGGAGGATCTGGCTGATGAAGTTGGTGCAGTCGTTCGATCCGTAGTCCCAATAGTTGTTGTTGCGAGCATGGTTATGGTCTTCATTCCCCCAGTACACCGCGTACCTCGCGGCACGATCTAGATCGGGGGTGCCACAAGGGCTCTGGTTTTTCTCACACTTGCCGTTTGCGGCGAAGCTGGAGAGGAATTCCATCGCGAGCCCCACTGGATAGACCTGGGCTTCTATCGCAGCCTGAGGCAAAGTCACTTCGACTTCCCACTCGATCGGCACCTGGACATCCGGGAGAATCTCGATTTTGGCCGGCACGATCACGCTCTCCGAGAGGACGACCCAAGGTTGTGCGATCACGGCCACGACTTCCTGCGTCGTTTCCTCCTGGGCCTGCGCCAGCTGGTATTCGGAATTCTCAAGCTGGATCGCCGCATCGGTCAAGGCTTTTTCCGTTTCGGCATCTTTCGGAACGGGGGCTTCGCCCGTTTCTTCTATGGGCTCACCGTCGAGCGGATCCTGGACGAGCGCAACTGCGCCCGAGGGCAGCTCGACCAGTTCCTGCCCACTCCCGACCGTGACCGTCCACGAAAGGCTGGTGGGCGCGTCGGGCCCCCGCAGGGACTGGACCACGGTCGCTCCCGCTGCGGTTGGCCTGATCACGGTGTCCGTTTCCGGTGCGGTGTTGGCAAATAGCGCGGCGTCCTGATTGACGACGCTGGCGTTGGTGGCCGCAGTCGTCGTCTGCTCGGGAACGACGCAGGCGACATCAGTGAGGGCGAACCCACCCTCCGGCGTGATGGTGGTTTCGCTATCAGCCAGACTGTCCTCAGATTCGAGGTTCGGCTGCGGGGCGGTGTAGGAGGGGCTGACTTCGAGTTCAGTCGTCTCCTGGGTAATCCCTTCGGAGGGCGCGACGGCGGCCGGGAGCGATTCTTCGAGGGTGTCGACCGCCTGGCCTGGGCTCAGGACACCTTTGGCGCCAACCGAGGTGGCTTCCGGATCGCATTCCGGCGTTTCGGCGACTTTCTGAGGGACGTCGATCTCGATCGTCTGGCTTTCCGTGTTGCCCTGCGCGTCAACGGCTTCGACTCTGATCGTGTGGGGACCCTGACCAGGAGCTTCCGTCTCGGCCAGAACGTTCCATTTTCCGGAGCCAATCCGCCAGTGGCCGACCATCGCACACACATTGGCACTCGTACACGACACCCCTTCAAGGGAGGCAGTCGTCGCTTCGACCGGTTGCGGTGCTGGCTGGAATCGCCAGTCGGTTCCGCTCCAGGTGTATGCCAGAGGCAGGGTTTCCGCGTGACTATTGGTGTAGCGACCAACCGCAGTGCAGGCCGTGTCCGAAGCACACGAAATCGCGGTTAGGGTTGTTCCCGTCCCTAGAGGGGGTTTCGGTACCGCCACCGTCTGCCATCCGCTACCGGTCCAGCGCGCAAGGAACGGGGTGGGCGTTTTTCCTTCCGCCTGTTCGCTGGAGGTAACCTGGGTTCTGCCGTATGCCCAGCAGTTGCTCGCCGAGCTGCACGAAATTCCATCCAGGTATCCCCCCGAAGCTCCGCTGGGAAGAGGGGCAGAGGCAGCCGACCATTTCGTGCCGTCCCAAAGCTCGACAAGCGGGAGGTCGACCGATCCGTTGTGGTAGCGGCCAACCGCAAGGCAGGCGTTAACCGATCTACAGGACACCCCTTCGAGGAATGCGTCTGTTGCGCCTTCAGGTTTCGGCGCTACCACCACCTGCCAGGCGCCACCGTTCCAGCGCAAAAAGAACGGGGCGGGCGTTTTTCCTTCCGCCTGTTCGCTGGACGTGATCTGGGTTCGGCCGTATGCCCAGCAACTGTTCCAGCTGGTGGAGCTGCACGAAATTCCATAGAGATAGGCCCCCGAAGCCCCACTTGGAAGAGGACCGGAGAACGCCGTCCATTTCGTGCCGTTCCAGATCTCGACCAAGGGGCGATTCATCGATCCGTTGTGGTAATAGCCAACCGCGAGGCAGGAGCTGGCCGAGTTGCAGGACACCCCTTCGAGGAATGCGTCTGTTGCGCCACTCGGTTTGGGAACTGCCACCGCCTGCCATTCGCTGCCGTTCCAACGCTCGAGAAGTGGTGCGGCCGTTTTCCCTTCCGCCTGTTCGGCAGAGGCATATTTGGTACGTCCTATCGCCCAGCAATCGTCGGATGCGGCACAGGAGACCCGCTTCAGCTCCCCGACCGAACCTTCACTTGAGTTCGCTACTGGTCGGATCGCGCGATTCGCGCCATCCTCGGTTCGGAGATAGGTATAGGAGGTGTTGACTTCGTGACAGTCGCTGGAGCAGTTCGAGACATACGACGCCACCAACTGACTGTCGCGTTCGACGTTGATCGTTTTGATGCCGTCGCTTGCAGGGTCGACATCGCTGGCGCTGATCTCCAAATCGGCGCTGGCTGCACTCAAAGGCTGGCCGGCACTGTCCGCAAGCGGGCCCGACAGGTCGATTTCTGGTGGGGCCGAGTCGAGGCTAATGACGCGAGATGCATTACGCACGTTCCCAGCAGCGTCGGTAGCGGCAACCGTCAGGATGTACGCGCCGCTTGACTTGTCGGACAGGTCGACCTCATCGAGGCTGAGGCTAAGTGGACAGGCACCTTTGGTGCACGACTGGGTCGTTTCCCCGAGTACCTCGGTACTCTGCGCTTCGTCCGTCAACTTAACCACCATTGACGTCACACCGAAGCCATCATCGGTCGCTGTGGCGCTGATCGGTTCCAGATATCCATCTACAGTCGAATTCGGAATCAACCACCGCTGAACCCGATTGTTATTGGTGTCAGTGACCCAGAGACTGCCTTTGGAATCAGTCGCCAACCCCACGGGGTAGCTGAAGTTGAACTGCCCCTCACCAGAGCCTTTGGAGCCAAACTGAGCAACATAAGCGCCGTTCTGGTTGAACTCCTGGACCCGGCCGTTGTTTTGATCGCCCACCCAGACGTCTCCCTTCGCCCCAACGGCGATCCCGCCGGGGTGTGCGAACTGGCCGTCACCGGTCCCGCTCGAACCAAACTGGCGGACGAAGACCCCGGATTCGTTAAAGACAGAGACCCGATTGTTCTGCCAGTCGGCGATCCAGACGTCGCCGTTTGGACCGACGTCAATACCCGCAGGTTCGCCGAGCTGCCCCGTACCAGAGCCTTTGGAGCCGACGACTTTCAGGAATTCCCCTTTTTCGTTGAACTTCTGAACCCTGCCGCCATAGGTATCAGCGACCCAGATATTGCCTTTGGGGTCGATAGCGATCCCTTCGGGTCCTGCCCCGGCAAACTGACCGTTACCGGTGCCTTTGGAGCCGAATTTGGCCAGGGATTCGCCTTTCTCGTTGAACTGCTGCACGCGGCTGTTACCCGCGTCCGTAACCCAGATGTTGCCTTTCGCATCAAACGCGAGGGACGTTGGGTGACTGAGCTGGCCGTTCGCCGAGCCGGTTGAGCCAAACTTGGTCACAAATTCACCGGCTTGGTTGAACTTCTGCACTCGATTGTTGCCCCCATCGACCACCCACTGGTTTCCATTCGAGTCGACTGCAACGTCTGCTGGGTGGTTGAACTGGCCATTGCCGGTTCCCGCATTGCCGAACGAGCGCCAATAAGTCGCGCGAGTCGGCATCGTCGAGGATTCGGGGAGTAAGCCGGTTACGCTCAGATCGGGCGCTTTCTTGTCGCCGGTCGTGTAAGTGAGCTGTTTGGGTGGGGAGGTATGCCCAAACTCGTCCGTAGCCGTCACGCTCAGCGTATGAGTGCCCGCAGGCAAGGTCGCGGCCGGGACTTCGACCTCTCGAGCAACAGAACAGCTCTCGGTGGGGCACCCGGGTTTGAATTCGTTGACTACCTGTCCATCGTTCTTGAAGACGAGGCCCGTCGCCCCAGACCTGGCGTCGTCTGGGTTTGGACTACCGGGCACACCATCAACCGCTTTGGCTTCAAACGTATAGCTTGGTTTTTCGGTGCCGAGAGTCGCCTGTTCGGTGACGGTCCCGGAGAAAGTAACCGTCGGAGCAGCATGGTCGATTTGCACGGTCATTTCACTCATGGCATATGAGGGCTTCCCCGTGACGTCGTAAGCGGTTACCTGAATTTTTCGAAGCCCTTCGGGAAGTGCCGCCGGACTGAAGTTCAGTATCGGCTGAGAGCTGTCGGCGAGATTCCAACTCCCCGGACACCTCGCTTCATATAGACCCGTACAGGCATGATGGGTCCACCAAGTCTGGCTGGAGCCAGAGGACGTCGTTGCCACCGCTTCGAAGGACTTGACTCCAAGTCCACCATCGGTAGCAGACACATTGAGCCGCACTGGGCTCGAGTCCATCCAGGCGTCGGTCGACGAGGTGGTCAAGCTAGGTCGTTCCCAATCGTCGAGCCAGATCGCCGCGCCACCGACGAAGAGGTCACGCCAGCAGGGAATGTTGACGCCGCCTCCCGAGGAGAGGCCGAAGACGAAAGATCTACCCCACGATTCGACGGCCACGCTTCCGATGTTGATTGCCTGATTGGTCTGAAGCAGATTCCACTGATTGTCGCCCCAAAAGCCGTCGTAGTCGTGCGGCTGGGAGTACTGGCTCTGACTGCAACCGTGATCGTCTCGCCAGAAAGGAATCAACCATGCTTTAGCGATGTAGCTGCCCATGTTGGGTGCCAGATAGGCCCAATGAGCGAAAACTCCGGCGGCGTAATTGCGACTGGGAGCAGAGATGAATAGCCCTCTGCCAGAACCCCAGCAGGCATAAATGCAGTAGGTGCTAACGTAGATCTGGCCGGCAGGCGACCACGGCTGCCAAGAGCTATTCGCGAGCGCCTGCAGATTATGGCCGTTGTACCAACTGGTACTGGAATTAACCCAGTCCTCGAGAATCTGGGGGTCCAAGAGGATCGGATACGCCACGTCCTCTTCGCGGTGGGTGATGTGAAGGGCGATGGCGTTGCCTTCGATCTGAAGCTCGACGGGCACTATGGTGCCCTGGGCGTCATAGGCGACCGGAAAGGGAATCCAGCTCAGGACTTCGTCGCCGATAGCGACCTCGGCGCCGCGGTTGCCGTCGGAGCGAAGCTCCGCGCCTTCGGGCATCTCGATCTCGTAGCGGAAGACCTCAGGACTCTCGGGCGAGCGGAGGAGGTCGAAGATCTCGACGCCGCCGCCGGTCGGCGAGACGATGCGATCCGTGTCGGTACCGGGACCCTGTGCTTCGGGGTAGAGGACGTTCTTGTCGCCGAGTAGTTGCGCGGTGCGACTTTCGTCGGCTCCGGTCGCCTTGATGGCGATGCCCCGATCGCCGATCTCAATTGGCTCGTCAGCCTCGTCGGGGATCTTCAGCTCTCCGAGGGGATTGGCCGGCTCGAAGCCTTCCGGGGTCGCTTCCAGGCTGAGGTCCACCTTGCGCAGATCGCCTTCCTCGTCTTCCGCGCGCAATGGCATGCCCCCCGCGTCGAGCAGAGAGGTGTCGCCGTTCTCGCTGACGGTGGCGACGGATTCACCGTGCTGCTGGACGATGCTCGCGTCACTGAGCCACCGGGCCGGATCGTCGTTCAGCTTCGCGAGCTGCTCGGAGAAGGCGGTCAAGAGCAGTTCCTGCACCTCATCGGCAGAGAGATCCTCAAAGGCGTAGCGGGATTCCTCGCGCTGGCGCGTCGCCTCGGGGCTTTCGAGCCAGCGCAGACGCTCGGCCTCTTCCTGCGCGGCCGCTTCGACGCCCTGGCGAACGTCCTCGGCGTCGGGAAGCAGCTGGAGATCCTCCGAGGAGTCAACCGTCGACATCACTCCAGCCGACGGGGACGCCGGAGTCTCAGCCGCAAGGACGGGGACCGCGGAGCTGGCCAGAAGCAGCGCCGTGAACACGGCAATCCAGCGGATTCTCTCCGCGCCCGCACCACGTCTTCCCATTGTTGGAATCCCCTGCCGTTCGAGAACCCGACCTGAACGAGTTCGGTACCCGGCAATCTATTCCGTAGCTAGAACGTTCCGCAATACCTAAAATTTTAGATCTATAAAAAGAACTAGTGGAGAAAGGTCCCGCAGACTATTATCGTCACCCTGTCCACTCCTCGCGGTGGGCTACGACAGGGCCCGCTCGAGCACGACCTCCGACGCCGGCTTGTCCTCGCGTAGGCCCTTGAAGGAGCCGTGGCGGACCATGCCGTCGCTGGTCAACTCGTGGAACTCGACCTCGGCGACCAGGTGGGGCTCGACGTAGCGCGCCTGGCGTGGGCCGCGGCCGGCGGCGAACGGGTTCTTCTTCCGCGCCAGCGGCTTCAGCCGGGCGGTTAGCTCGGTCAGGTCCCGCTCGGAGAAGCCGGTGCCGACTTTGCCCGCGTAGCAAAGATCGTCACCGTCGTAGTAACCGATCAGCAGCGAGCCGAGCTGGCCGCGGCGGCGGCCCTCCCCCGGCTGCCAGCCGCCGATCACGAACTCCTGTCGGCCGACGTTTTTCACCTTCAGCCACTCGCCGGTCCGCTTGCCCGGCGAGTAGGCGCTGTCGAGGCGCTTCAGCACCAGACCCTCCAGGCCTCGCTCGCCGCTCGCCGCGAGCAGCTCCTTGGCGTGGCCGGTGGAGTAGGCGGGCGTCTGCCAGCTCGGCCCGGCGAGCTCCAGCTGCTTGAGCAGCTCACGGCGGCGTCGGTAGGGCTCGGCCATCAGGTCGTGGCCGTCGAGGTAGAGCAGGTCAAAGATCACGTAGACGACCGGATGCGTCTTCATGCGGCGGCGGACGACGCTCTCCGAGGTCTGGTGGATGCGCTGCTGCAGGCGGGAGAAGCTCGGCCGCCCGTCCTCGTCGAAGGCGACCAGCTCGCCGTCGAGCACTGCATCGCGGGCGCCGATCTGGCGCGAAAGGCGCCGCACCTCCGGATACTGGCGGGTGACGTCGTTGAGGTTGCGCGTCTTCAGCGACAGCCGGCCGGGCCGGCAGTAGGCGATCGCCCGCACACCGTCCCACTTGATCTCGGCCCCCCATCCCTCGTCCTTGGCCGGCAGCTTGGCGAGGCGAGCGAGCATAGGCACGATCGCTTCGGGGAACGGGTCGCGCGCCTCGCTGGGCGGGTCCATCCGGTGGATCATCCAGTCCCGCTTGCCGCCGGCGCGGAAGAGCGCGTAGCGACCGCTGAGTCGCTCGCCGGCGAAGCTGACGACGACTTTCCCCTCCTCCCACTTGTGGCACTCGTAGGTGCCGCTGTCCCAGATCCGCACGCTGCCGCCGCCGTACTCGCCGGCCGGGATCTCGCCCTCGAACTCCATGTACTCAAGCGGGTGGTCCTCGGTGTGGACGGCCTTGCGGTTCTCGGCCGGATCCTCGGGGATGCCGTTGGGGATCGCCCAGGACACGGCCACCCCGTCGTGTTCGAGCCTCAGGTCCCAGTGCAGGCGACGAGCGCTGTGCTCCTGGACGACAAAGCGGGGAGCGCCTTTCTTCTTGCGCCGCCGGCGCGGCGGCGGCTCAGGCGAGGCCTCAAAGTCGCGCTTGCCCTCGTACTCGCCGAGCTTGGAGTTCTTCCTGCGTTTCTTCGAAGCCACCCCCGCTGACGATAGCCCTGACCAAGAAAAGGGAGGTCGGCTTCGTCTCTATACGCCAGCCGAAGCTGGGTTGGTCAACCGGCCGGAATCTCGCCCTCAGGCTCGGCCATGCACATATAACATATAGTTGTTTAGGGTCTCGCTTTCTAAAGAAAGTACTGTTATGACCGAGAAACCGAGGAAGAACCCGTTCCGGCCCGGAGTTGGAACGCGGCCTTTGCACCTCGCGGGCCGCGACCAGCCGATGCGTCGTTTTGGGGCCACGCTTCGGGCGGCTCCGGAGCAACCGGCCAACATGCGCCTGACCGGTCTCCGGGGTGTCGGGAAGACGGTTCTCCTTGGAGAGTTCCAGACGATCGCCGAAAACGATGGTTGGGCCAGCGCAATGCTGGAGCTACAACCCGGCCACAACGCCGAGGACACGCTTGTAACTGCCCTTGCGAGCGTCGCTCAAGAGGCAAAGGAACGCATCTCGAGGGTGGAGCGGATCAAGAAGGCCGTAGGGGGAGCCGCCCGCCACGCCGGGACCCTTGGGATCGGATGGGGCGAGTTCACGCTCACCTACGACCCGATCGTTGGTCAACCCCGCGAAGACATCACGCGCGCGCTGTTCGAAGCAGTCGAGACGACGGTGGAGAAGGGGCGATCGGGCTTCGTTCTCCTGCTCGACGAGGCACAGGTCGTAAGAGACGAGACCAAACGCAACGGAGAGCACCCGTTGTCTCTCCTGATCTCATCAGTGGTCGCACTGCAGCGACGTGAGATTCCCCTTGGCCTGGTGCTGTGCGGTCTTCCCACGCTCACCGGAAATTTGCTCAAGGCGCGGTCCTATACCGAGCGCATGTTTCGTGGCGAGGAGATCGGATCGCTCGGTCGAGAGGACGCCCGCGACGCGTTTGCCCAGCCGTTGGCCGAAGGTGGACGCGACCTCGAGGCCGAGGACGACCTGATCGATCGCGTGATCGGCGAAGTGGAGGGATATCCCTACTTCATCCAGCTATGGGGAGCCGAGCTCTGGGACGCTGCCGAGATTGGCGATGTTGACCGGCTGACGACTGATCTCCTGGAGACCGTGCGACCGGACATCTACCGAAGGCTCGACCTCGACTTTTACAACCCGCGCGTCGAAACCCTGACGCCCGCCGAGCAGGATGTCCTGCTCGGTACCGCCTTCGCCGACTACCCGCCGTTAGTCGTCTCGAAGCTGAATGACGCGATCAACAAGACCCCGGCCAATGTCAACGTACTGCTCGGACGTCTAGTCGACAACGGTGTCCTCTATCGCCTTCGCAAGGGCGAGTACGACTACACGGCTCCTCGCTTTCGGGACTACCTCCTGCGCAGGACTCGCGCCCAGGTAAGCGGGCAGTCCGACAAAGCGTCCACCCTGTTCTAAAAGAGCTTCGGCTGCCGTTTCGCTCCCTGACGGCCGGGTAGCAGCCCACACGCCCCTACGCCGAAACAGGAGGACGGTGAGAAGGACCCCTACGAGGAGTCCTGACGTCAGCTCAACCGTGCAACACGACCGACTTCTGGCCATCTACCTCAACGACCATCTGGCCGGCGCCACGGTGGGCGTCGAACTGTGCCGGCGGCTGCGCGCCAGCAACAGCGACGACGAGGCCATGAGCGGGGTCCTGGCCGAGATCTGCGAGGAAATCGAAGCGGATCGCGAGACCCTCGCGCAACTAATGAAGAGCCTTGGGATTCGCCGCAGCTGCCTGAAACCGGCCGCGGCCTGGGCCGGGGAGAAGCTCGGACGCCTCAAGCTCAACGGACAGCTGACCGGCTACTCCCCGCTCAGCCGCCTGGTCGAGCTGGAGATGCTCTACATCGGCATCACCGGCAAGATGCAGATGTGGCGTGCGCTCGAGCGCACGCTCGACGGCGCGCAGCACGGAGTCGATCTCGCTCAGCTGGTCGAGCGGGCGGGGAGCCAGCGCGACAGGGTCGAAGACCTTCACGCCATCGCCGCCACCCGGGCCTTCGCCTCCCGATGACCTCGCCGCACACACCCGCTGAGCGACTACAGCTTCACGGCGATGATGCCTATCAGCGTGGCGAGTAGGCCGATCAACCCGACGGCCATGCCGCCGCCGACTTGAAACATGATCCGGTGCAGATTGTCGAGGCGATCCTCGAACCGGTCGAAGCGGCTTTCGAGGCGGTCGAAGCGGGAGTTCGTCTCTGCGCGAAAAGAGCTCAGCTCCCCGCGGACAGCGTTGATCTCAGCGTCGACCCTCTCAAAGCCCGCATCGAGCCGCTCATCCGTCCAGCTCTGCCTCATCGCCTCCATGATGGCATTGTAGACAAAGCGATGCGCGCGACGCATCGCGCTCAGGCGAGGCGCACCTCGTCGGCGTAGGCGATGCGGAACGCGCCGGCTTGCACGTCGCCCTCGCCCGGCCGGTATTCGAGCTCGCGCACCGTCAGCCGCAGCGAGTCCCCTTCCGGGTTCGGCACGGCTAGGCCTTCAACCAGCCAGGAGAGTTCGTTGCCGGGAGCGGGGTTCGGGGTGTGGTCTTTCACGGCCTCCCAGAGGTCGGCGCCGAGCTCCCGCGGCTGTCCTTCCACCGCCGGGCGCCACTCGAGCTCGTCCGGGGAGGGGCCGGGGGCGCGCTCGACCGCGACGACGAGACGGTTGGC
>JBAREU010000293.1:0-4167 GCA_049796515.1 Solirubrobacterales bacterium | reverse complement strand
CGCCATACCCTGCCGCTCGATGGTCATCGCAATCGACGGGCCCGCCGGGGCCGGCAAGTCAACCGTCGCCCGCGCTGTCGCGGCAGCGCTTGGCTTCACTTACCTCGACTCGGGGGCGATGTACAGGTGCGTGGCGCTGGCCGGGATCGAGCGTGCAGCCGACCTTGACGACGCCGTGGCGATGGGGGCGCTGGCGGGCGCGTTGCGGATTGACCTTGACGGCGAGCGGGTCGAGCTCGACGGCCGCGACGTCGGCGCTGCGATCCGCGAGCCGCGGGTGACCGAAGCCGCCTCGCGTGTCTCCGTCCACCCGCCGGTGCGCGAGGCGTTGGTCGCCAGGCAGCGGCAGCTGATCGACGCCGGTCGCTATGTCGCCGAGGGGCGCGACATCGGCACCGTGGTCAGCCCCGAGGCGCCGCTCAAGGTTTTCCTCACCGCTTCGGCCGAGGAGCGCGCCCGTCGTCGCGCTGCCCAGACGGGCGAGGACGAGGCTGCGGTGCTGGCGGCGCAGCGGGAGCGCGACGAGCGCGACGAGACCCGCGCGCACAGCGCCCTGCGCGCCGCCGAGGACGCGGTCGAGATCGACACGACTGGCCTTGCTCTCGATGGGGTGGTCGAGAGGGTCGTCGACATGGCCCGGCAGCGAGGGCTGGCGTGAGCCTCCCCACTGTCGCCGTAGTCGGCTTCCCCAATGTCGGCAAGAGCACTCTGGTCAACCGGCTCGCCGGCGGGCGCGAGGCGGTTACCCACGCCGAGCCCGGAGTGACGCGCGACCGCAAGCGCGTTCCCTGCGAGTGGAACGGGGTGACCTTCGAGCTGCTCGACACGGGCGGCATCGACCTTGCCGATGAGAGCGAGCTGGCCGCGGACGTCCAGCGCCAGGCCCGCATCGGCATCGCCGAGGCCGACGTCATCCTGCTTGTTGTCGACGGGCGAGCGGGGGTGCGGGCCGGCGACACCGAGCTGGCGAAGACGCTGCGTGGTGGCGATGTCCCCATCCTCGTCGTCGTCAACAAGGTCGACCGCCCAGATGATCAGCACCTCAGCGCCGAGTTCCACAAGTTGGGCCTCGGCGACCCGATCGCCGTCTCGGCGACGCACGGGCTCGGCAGCGGCGATCTGCTCGACCGCGTGGTCGAGCTGCTGGGCGAGCGACCGCCGGCCGAGAGGGGAAAGGAACCCGTCCATGTCGCCGTGATCGGCCGCCCCAACGCCGGCAAGTCCTCGCTGGTCAACGCCTTCCTAGGCAGCGAGCGAGTGATCGTCTCCGAGCGGGCGGGCACGACGCGCGACACGATCGACACCGAGCTGGAGGTCGACGGCCGCCCGGTCCTGCTCGTCGACACGGCGGGGTTGCGTCGCCGCTCAAAGGTCGCCGGCTCGGTCGACTACTACGCCCAGCTGCGCTCCGAGCTGGCGGTCGAGCGTGCCGACGTGGCGATCGTCGTCTGCGACGCCGCCGACGGGGTCACCGCGGAGGACCTGCGCATCGCCGAGATGGCGATGCGGGCCGGCTGCGCGACCCTGCTCGCGCTCAACAAGTGGGACGTTGGCGCCACCGATGTCGACGATGCGCGCGCCCGAGTCGAGCGCAAGCTGCGGTTGCGGCCCGAGGTCGTCACCTGCTCGGCCCTTTACGGCCGCAACGTAGCCAAGCTGCTGCCAAAGGCGGTTCAACTCGCCGACCGGGCGGCTGAGCGAATCCCGACGCCGGAGCTGAACCGCTTCGTTGCCGATGCGGTCGCGGCGACGCCGCCGCCCTCGCGTCGCGGTCGCCGCCTGCGGCTCTACTACACGGCCCAGGTGGGGGAGCGCCCGCCACGCTTCGCGATCCAGGTCAACGACCGCCGCCTGATCATCCGCGATTGGGCCTATCACCTGGAGAACCGGATGCGGGAGACCTACGGGCTGGAGGGAGTGCCGCTAATTATCGATTTCATCCCCCATACCGGCCGCCGGGGACGCGCGTGACGCGGCGCATATCGGCGTCCTCGGTCGCTCGCGTGCAGAGCACGCCACGCTCCCTGCGTTCTTGATCTGCTTGGTCACGCGGTCCCCGGTACGCTTTCCGCCATGTCAGCTATCGAGCCACTTGCCGAGGGCGAGTACCTGTTCACTTCCGAGTCCGTCACCGAGGGTCACCCGGACAAGGTCTGCGACCAGATCTCCGACGCGATCCTCGACGCCGTGATGAGTGGCGACCCGGAGGGCCGCGTCGCCTGCGAGACCCTCGTCAACACGGGGATGGCGGTCGTCTCCGGCGAGATCTCGACCGACGTCCACCTCGACGTGCCGGAGTTGGTCCGCGAGACGATCCGCAAGATCGGCTACGACCACGGCGATTACGGCTACAACTGCGACCACATCTCGGTCTTGGTCTCGCTCGACAAGCAGTCGCCCGACATCGCCCAGGGGGTCGACGCCTCGCATGAGACGCGCACCGGCTCCGCCGCTGATGACGAGCTGCTGGTCGCCGGGGCCGGCGACCAGGGCATGATGTTCGGTTACGCGACCGATGAGACCGAGGCGTTGATGCCGATGCCGATCCACATCGCCCACCGGCTCGCCGAGCGCCTCGCGGCGGTGCGCAAGGACGGCACCCTCGAGTACCTCGGCCCCGACGGCAAGACCCAGGTCACCGTCCGCTATGCCGCCGGCCGCCCGGTACGGGTCGAGAAGCTGCTGATCTCCACCCAGCACGCTCCGGACGTCGAGTCCGAGGAGACGATCAAGCCCGACCTTTGGCAGCACGTGGTCCTGCCGGTGTTGGAAGCCGAGGCCGAAGGCCTTTACGAGGAAGGTGCGCTGCGTGAGGGCTTCCTCGTCAACCCGACCGGCAAGTTCGTGATCGGCGGACCGGTCGGCGATGCCGGCCTCACCGGTCGCAAGATCATCGTCGACACCTACGGCGGCATGGCCCGTCACGGCGGCGGCGCCTTCTCCGGCAAGGACCCGTCCAAGGTCGACCGCTCCGCCGCTTACGCAGCGCGCCACGTCGCCAAGAACGTCGTCGCGGCTGGGCTGGCGCAGCGCTGCGAGGTCCAGGTCGCCTACGCGATCGGCGTCGCCCACCCGGTCTCGCTGATGGTCGAGACCTTCGGCACCGGCAAGCTCCCCGACATGGAGATCTCGCGCCTGGTCGAAGCGGAGTTCGACCTGCGCCCCGGCGCGTTCCGCCGCTACCTCGACCTGCACCGCCCGATCTTCCAGAAGACCGCCGCCTACGGCCACTTTGGCCGCGAGGACCCGGACTTCACCTGGGAGAAGACAGACCGGGCAGACGCGCTGCGCGAGGCTGCCGGTCAGGCTGAGGCCACGCCCGCCTAGTTCGGGGGTTGAGCCTCTCCCAAGCCATGGGTTCCGGCTGAGGCCGTGCCGGTGGCCTGATCGACCCGGTGCACGACTTCGGCGGGGTCGGCGACGCCAGCGAAGACGAAGTTGTAGTCGTCGGTGGCGGCGGTATCGAAGTCGACGTCGCCGATTTGCATGATCCGCTGGTAGACCGACTGGCGGTAGTTGACGTTCTGAACTCGCTCCAGGCGCGTCTCCTGGACCTCGCGCGAGACGATGCCCCGCTTGATGTTGAGACGCCGGTCGGTGATCGTGTAGGTCGTCGCCACCCGCTTGACGAAGCCGATCAGGACGGTGAGGCCGATCGTCACCAGGACGACCAGGAACACCGTGCCGCTGCTGGCACCGAAGAGCTTGGCGATGACACCGAGGATCGCCGCGACGACGATCCCTTTCAGGTAGAAGCCGAGGATCGCTCGCCACGAGGGGTGTCCCTGGAAGATCAGCTGCTCGCCGGGGCTGAGGTTGAGGGCCATCGCAGCGCAGGATATCCCGGCCGTCCGCCTTCCTCCATAACTTCACTCGGATGGCCATCGCCAAGGTCGAGCCGCTGACGACCGCCCGCGCCCTGCGCGGCCCCTTCGACTACCGGCTACCGGAGGCGATGGCCGACCTCGAGGTGGGCAGCGTGGTGCGGGTGCCGTTCGGGCGGCGGCGGGCGCTGGGTGTCATCGTCGCCCTCGCCGAGAGCTCCGAGCTGCCGCCCGAGCGCCTTGCCGAGCCGCTTGAGGCGCTTGAGGCCGGTGTCCCAGCCGAGCTCGTCCGCCTCGGGCTCTGGCTTGCCGGCGAGTACTGCTCGACGCCATCGCGCGGGTT
>JBAREU010000292.1:0-6697 GCA_049796515.1 Solirubrobacterales bacterium | reverse complement strand
CGACCGCGTGCTTCCGGGCGGTCGCGGCAACCTCGTCGCCGCCCGGCCCGGCAGCGCCGCTGCCGAGGATGACGGCGAGGCGTCCCATCGCGGCGCATCCTACGGCGAGTCCCTATCTTGGACGAATGCCGGATCGCCCCTCAGGCAGGGACGAGAGCGAGGATGAACGCCTGGATCGCAATCTCGGCGAGCTGCTGCAGGAGCTGCGGGTGGCGCTGCCGGGCGTCCAGGTCCTCTTCGCCTTTCTGCTCGCCGTCCCCTTTCAGTCGAACTTCTCAAGCATCACGCCCTTCCAGGAGAAGGTCTACTTCGCGACCCTGCTCTGCACGGCGATCTCGGCGGCGCTCCTGATCTCACCTACCGCCTACCACCGGCTCACCTTTCACCTGCAGCAGAAGCGCCAGCTGGTGATGCTCTCCAACCGCTTCGCGATCGGCGGTCTCGCCTTCCTCGCCCTGGCGATGACTGGGGCGATCATGCTGATCACCGACGTCCTCTTCGGCGTCGTCGCCACCGTTTT
This sequence comes from Solirubrobacterales bacterium, assembly GCA_049796515.1. Taxonomy (GTDB): domain Bacteria; phylum Actinomycetota; class Thermoleophilia; order Solirubrobacterales; family 70-9; genus VRUE01. The sequence goes on along the minus strand of JBAREU010000292.1, from coordinate 6,177 downwards.
CTTCAGCCTCGCGGCCCTGGCCACCTTCGTCGCTCTCTGGGGACTCTTGCCGTTGCGCCGGCGGCTCAGGCTCACCAAATAAGCGCGCTAGCAGCAGTGCGGGTCAGCACAGGGAGGAGCGCCCATCTTCGGCGCGCTGTCCCCAGAGCCCGACCATCTCGTCGGCGAACCTTTCGACCAGGGGGACGCCCGGGGAGTTGGCGAAGAGCATTTCCAGGTCGAACTCCCAGATGAGGATCTTTATGTCGAGCGAGACGGGCAGGTCCTCGTCGACGTCCTCGCCGAGGATCTCGTAAGCGTCGCGCAGGACGGCGACGTTGGCCGTCTTGTCGGCGGCGAAGATCGCCTGCGCCTCCTGCCCGGCTGCGGCGATCCGCTCGCGGTGCTCCTCCTTGCGCTTCTCGTAGTTGGGGATCGAAGGGTCTTCGGTCAGCGCCGCGACCAGATCTGCGACCTCGCCGCCGAAGCGGCCGCGTAGCGCGTCGGGTTCGACGTCGGCGTGCTCGGCGACGTCGTGCAGAAGGCCGGCCGCGATCACCTCGTCCCGATAGTTCTGCTCGGTGAGCAGCCCGGCTACCGCCAGCGGGTGCTCGATGAACTGAATCTCGTCACAGCCGGTCTGGCGGAACTGGCCACCGTGGGCGCGGCGGGTGACCGAGAGGGCACCCCGGACCAGTGCTGAGCGCTCTGCCTTGGAGTCGATCCGACTGGAGGAGAAAGACATCCCGCGGTGCAGGGTAACGGACCAAACGAGAAAAGCACTTCATTCGTACCGATACGAGGACAAATGTAGTGCTCAGGCCCTGACGGTGGCCGCGGAGACGGCAGGCACTCGGGCTTGGACCTCGAGCTCGGCCCCCTCAACGGCAAGCTCGATCGCGTTCTCCACACCCCCGTCGGCCGCCCATCGCTCGCGCGCTTCGGTCTCCATACGGTCGAGCTGCTCGTCGCTGTGCAGGGGGTCGTGGTGGAAGAGGACCGTGCGCTCGGCGCCCGTGCGGCGGGCGAAGCGGAGCGCGTGCGAGAGCGAGGAGTGTCCCCAGCCGAGGTGCTCGGGGTACTCGGCGTCGGCGTACTGGCCATCATGGATCAGCAGCGAGGCGTCGCGGGCGAGGCCAAAGCCGGAGATCCACTCGTCCTCGAGCGTCTCGAGGTCGGCGCCGAGGGCGGGCTCGTGGTCGGGGATGTAGGCGAGCGAGTCCTCGCCGTCGTCGATCCGGTAGCCGAGAGTCGGCCCGCGGTGGGAGACCGAGGCGGCGCGGATTCGCGCTGGGCCGATCTCCCACTCGGTCTCCGGCGTGTGGCGGAAGGAGACGTCACAGGGCAGCTCGCGCACCTCGACCGGGGAGAGCGGCGCCGAGATGTAGCGGGCGATGCGGTCGCGCAGCGATGCCTCCGGCGAGGCCGGTCCCCAGATCACGATCTCGGTCTGCGGCCGGAAGCAGGGAGCGAAGAAGACGAGGCCCTGGATGTGGTCGAGGTGGAGGTGGGTGAGGAGGATGTGGAGGCGGGTCGGCTCGTCGGGCAGGGCGAGACCGAGGTTGCGGATGCCGGTGCCGGCGTCGAGCGCCAGCAACGAGCCATCGGAGAGGGTGACGCCGACGCAGGAAGTGTTACCGCCGTAGCGGATCGTCTCCGGCCCTGGGGAGGGGACCGAGCCGCGCGTGCCCCAGAGCTTGACCTTCATCTCAGGCCCCGGCTCCGTTTGTCGCCGCGGGCCAGAAGACGGCGATCGCGCCGCGCGAGCCGTGCGCGGTCTGGATCGGGAAGGCCGAGGCCTCGACTCGGTGATGGGCGCCGTCGGTCGAGCGGATCTCGAATTCGGCGTGGGCGGGCCGGTCGTCGCGGACGGCGACCACCAGCGGCAGCTCGTCGTAGGGAATTGGCTCGCCGCTCTCGTCGAAGGGGCCGAAGAGGGCACCCCACTCTTCCGCCCCGACCGTACCCATCTCCTCCCACGGCTTGCCCAGCAGCAGTCCGGCCGCCTCGTTGTAGAAGACGAGCAGGCCACCCTCGTCGACCAGGAAGGCAGGGGTCGAGAGCGCAGACATCAGATTGCGAGCCAGGATCAGCTCAAGCGGCTTTTGCGAAGCGGTTTCGGTCGACACGCGTAATCGCCTACCCTCGAACGCCGGTGGTTATAGCTGCTGTGACATTCGTCACGTATATCCCATCACTGTAGAAGCGAAATCCGTCTCTGACGCGCCCTAGCTTTCTTCGCCGTCAACAGAAAAGCGGCCGGGGCGCTGCGCAAACAGCCCCCGGCCTGGCACAGGAAGGGGTACTTCCCATGCACGGCAAGGCTAACGGGGCGCGTCCCAAGCGCTCCCCACACGCGCAGGACATCCGCGATCAGAGCATCATGCTCATGCACGTCCTGGCGCTCCATCCAACGCACCTGATCATCCCCGATCTGGTGCGCGAGCTAATCGATGATCCCGAGGACTTCGCCGATGGCGACCGCTATGAGCGAGCGGTCCGTGATCTGACGGGCGTCGGGCTTCTCTATAGCGAGGGCGGCTTGATCCAGCCGACGCGAGCGGCGCTCCGCTTCATCGAGATTCTGGAGGCGTGAAGTGAAGTGCGCTGATCGCTTCGCCAAAAACCTGCGGCGCTGTCGCAGGCGGTCGGGGATGTCGCAGGAACAGGTCGGCCTCCGTGCCGCCCTGCACCGGACCGAGATTGGCCTGTTTGGAGCGCGGGGCGCGAGTCCCCCGCATCGACACGCTGGTCAAGGTCGCCGCCGCGCTCGATGTCGACCCCGCCGAATTGCTGGAGGGGATCAATTGGGAGCCGGGCGAGATCACCGTTGGGCAGTTCATCGAAACGGAGATCCCAGGTCTTGGGATCGTTCATCGACGGTTCGGCGTTGAGCGCAAGAGCTAGCCTTGGAGCATGGCCCAGACGCCGCGAAAGCAGAAGACCGACAAAGGGCTTGAGATTCCGGTCCCGACGAAAGGCGATTTCGACGCAGCTATGTCGAAGGTCGCTCCGCCAGCAGGTCGTAAACGCCCTGGCGGGAAAGACCAGCCTCAGAAGCGATCTGAGTGACCGGGACCCCGGCGTCCTGCGCTTCCTTGCAGTAGCGCCGCAGTTCGTCCGTCGCTTTGTGGCGGGCGGCGTCGGCCCGCTCGCGGCTCTTGGCGGCTCGCCGGATGCCCTTGATTGCGGCGGCGGCGTCCTTCATCGCGGAGAGCGAGCGGCGTTGTCGAGCAGGGCGAAGAACATTCCGCGACGGTCGCGGCGCTGGTTGTAGCGCCAGGCGTACTCGTCCAGGTAGGACTGAAGCCATTTCTGGGACACCTTCTTGTAGGTGCCACGCATCCCCGTCTTGAGGTTGCCGAAGAAGCCCTCAATCGTGTTCGTGTGGATGTCGCCGTGGACGTAGACGCCCGCCGAGTGATTGATGATGCTGTGGCCCGCGTACTCGCGGCCAAGCGGCCGGTAAGAGCGCCAGTCGTCCGTGAAGATGATCGATTGCGGGTTGACGTTCGCCCGCACGGCTCCACTCAGAGGCTCGCCCCGGCGCGACTTGATCACGCGCAGCTTGACCCGCCCGCCGCGCTCGACCATGCCCAGCACTGAGACCTGGCGCTCGCGCCACTGAGCGGCTTCTTTTTTGGTCATTCGCGGTCCACGTGGGCGACCGTGGACGCCGGTCTCGTCAACCTCGACCTTGCCCTTTAGCGGCTTGGCGTCGTCTTTCATCAGCTCGTTGCGGATCTTGTTGAACATGCGCCAGGCAGTCTTGTAATGGACTCCAAGCTCACGCTCTAGCTGTTTCGCGGATATGCCGCATCGCGTACTCGTCATTAAGTACATGGCGTAGTACCAAAGCTGAAGCGAGGTCGAGGACTTGTGGAAGATGGTGCCGGCCGTGGGGTGGACGTGGTGCCCGCAGCCGGTGCAAGTCCAGGACTGACGCCCCTGCTTGGTCGCGTAGCGCTTGAAGACGCGCTCAGAGCCGCACTTGGGGCAGTAGGCGTGTTCCCCGTCAGGCGAATGCCGGGTCCGCCACAGATGCTCCAGGCAGGCGGCATCGTCGGGAAAGTCCCGCAGGAACTCGGTGACCGAGTAGTCGGAGGTCGAGGACTTCGCCCGACGCGGTTGGTGCCGGTTGGCCGGTGGCATGATGTAAAGCTACTTGACAACAGAGCCGTTGTCAAGTCTCTTGACACCGGCTCGGAGCTACACCTTGACGGTCCTGAAGAACTCGTTAGGGTCTACTTCTCCGAAGTAGTGCCCGTGCGTTTTTTTGATCGTCTCCAGCGAGTCCGACCCGATCAGCACGACCTCGATGTCTTTATTGCCCCGGTATTGCTGCTCGCACTCTGCGTAGGCGGCAACAGCCCCGGTGGTGTTATCGCCGAGGTCGTTTGCTCGAATGAGCCGCTGGGTTGCGACGTTGTAAATCAGCAGGAACTGGTGCAGGGCCATCTAGCTGGTCTCTTTCTCGGCGAAGTAGTGGCTGACCTTCTCGCGGCTTCCGATAAATCGGTCGGCAAGGTCATCCCCGATCGCTCCCCCGGCATCCCCTGCAGCGAGAACATCCGAGGCAAGCCGGAAATATTCGAGCAGATCATCGGGACCATCTCCATCTCTGAGACTGTAGCCCAGCTGCTCCCCGGTAGCCATGATCACCTGGGACCAGCGGTGCTCAGTCACCGTTCTGAGCTGAATCTCCACAACCCGATCCTCGCCGCTTAGCTGATCCCGCTTGGCAACCATCAGATGAAGCGCCCGATAGCCGGTATCGGGCCGCCCCTCGTCGCGCCAGTCCTTTGCCCGGTGGACGCCCCAGTTATTGCGGATTTTCGCGTGGAGCGCTTCAACCTCCTCCCGGCTTGAGAGCACCGCCCGAGCACCGCCAATGTCTTGCATTCGAGCCAGTTTCATCTCCGGGTGCCGATGCAGCTTGTCGAGAATCTGCCTGAACCGCTTGAGCCGCTGAGAGGGCTTGATATTTGAGGTCGAGTAGCGATCCGACCACTCGCGCAGCATGGGCATCACCAGCCCCAGCGGGCCGTAATGCTGCGCCCGCCACGCATAGACATGAAGCGCCAACGTGTCGATTTCCTCGTCGGAAATCTCGACCGCGTCGTCGTAGAGCCATTCAGAAAGCTTCCGCCCAGCCTTGTTGACCGTTTCCTTCGATGGCAGGGGACTTAGCTCAGAGAGACCGGAAGGCATGGACTCTCGGCAGGGTATGGGAGGGACCGGAGCGCCAGCAAGAGCGGCGAATCGCTTCTACAGTGATGGGATATACGTGACATTCGTCACTTAGGCAATTTACAGTGCTGTGGCGTGGCTATCGGTCGGGCACGGGTACGGCGATTACGTCTAGTCCGTCAATGCCTATGAAGTCATCGGGGTTGCACGTATAGAGCGGTAAGTCGTTTGCGAGCGCCGTGGCGGCAATCATCGCGTCGTAGGTGCGTGCGGACGCCTTGCGGCCCGAGCGTCGCAGCGAGGCCGCGACTTGTCCGAACGCCCGCGCCGCCTCGACGTCGAAGGGGAGGGGATTGAAATCAGCCTCGGCCTGCTGGAGGTGAGCCTGACGCGTGGTGCGCTCGCTCTCCCGCTGAGCGACAAGCGGCCCCACGGCCAGCTCGGCGAGGGTGACCGCCGTGATCATCGGCTCGTCTGGCAGCGCGCCCGCATCGGCTATGCGTTGAAGGAGGATGACGGTTGAGGTGTCGAGGATCCCCCGGTTGGCCGCCGGGCTCTCTTTGCTCACAGGCTCGAATCCAGCGTTTCGTCGATGTCGGAGCGCAGGGCAGCCGGGTCTACCGCAGGTAGTCGATGCCAGCGGCTCAATATGGCGCTTGCGGACAGGGGGGGGCGCAGGGGTCGCAGCTCGGCTACCGCCCTCCCCGAGCGGGTGATCGTGATCTGCTCTCCGCGCGCGGCCCGATCGACGACTTCGCCGCCGTGGTTGCGCAGATCACGAATGCTCACCTCTGCCATGCTAGACGCAGTGTATCACGCGTGATACACCTACCTGAGAGCACTCCGCTACAGCGAGGAGAGCAGGAGATCGCTCAGCTCCGGCTCGAGGTCGCGCAAGCGTTGTGGGTCGCCGCTCGTGGCACGGGAGGCGACGAGCGCTAGCGCGGCGCCTACCAGGCGGCGCTCGAGTCCCGGCAGCGGCGTCGCGCCGTCGGGGTCGACCAGCAC
>JBAREU010000291.1:0-23320 GCA_049796515.1 Solirubrobacterales bacterium | reverse complement strand
CCCTTGTCGAGCAGCGGCGCGTCCTTCTCCGGCGTGTCTTCGACCGCCCCGGCCGTCGGTGCACGTCGCTGGTGCCCGTTGATCAGGAAGGCGACGAAGGCGAGCAGGAAGGCGAGGCCCATGATGTCGTTGCGCCCCTCCCCCGGCTGCGTCTCGATCATCACCCCAGCCGAGAAGACCAGTGCCCCGGCGACCAGCGTCGCCGGCCCGACCTTGTATGGACGGCCGACGCACCAGGCGGCGAGCAGCGCGATCGAGAGCCAGACCATGTTGATCAGCGGCGAGAGCCAGTCGCTCTCGAAGAGGACGATGCCGCCGGCGTGGACCAGCTCGGAGCTGCCGGGGTAGAACCAGGCGGCGAGCCGCAGTGGATCGGTGAAGTGGAGCGGCAGCGTCGTCCCCTCCTGCGCGATCCGCCCCGAGAAGGGCATGTGGTACCAGGTGGTGTCGCCGCCAAACATGCCGTGGTCGAGGGCGAGCTGGGAAGGGAAGGTCCACTCGGCGACCACCCAGGAGGCGACGCCGAGCGCGATCAGGAGGGCGGCCGTCTGCACCTGCGGGGCGCTGACTTCGCGGCCCTGCGCGGGCGCCATCGTCCAGCCGAGCAGGGCGGCGCCGAGCCCAACCGCGATACAGACGACGACCGTCCAGCCGATGGTGAGGATCTCGAGCGAGCCGAGCAGCTGCAGGGCGAGGATCAGGAGGGCGACGGCGATCGTCGCGTCGGCCAGGCGGGCGAGCGCACCGGAGAACTCGGGCACGATCCAGCGCCGCAGCCAGTAGCCGCCGAGCCCGAGCGCCGCGACGATGCCGATCGTCGCCAGGCAGCCGCCGATGTAGGAGCCGAAGGACGGGGTCACCGGCGCGGGATGCTATTCGCCACGCCGGGTGGCGGCAGCGCTACTCGGCGGCGGCCGGGATGCGGCAGGAGACGCCGGTCCCGGCGAGGCCGCAGTAGCCGTTCGGGACCTTGTGCAGGTACTGCTGGTGGTAGTCCTCGGCGTAGTAGAAGGGGCCGGCGGGCTCGACCTCGGTCGTGATCGGCTCGTGGCCGGCGGCACGCAGCGCCTCGTCGTATGCCTGCCGCGCCATCTCCGCCGTCTCCTTCTGGGCGTCGCTCGCGAAGTAGATGCCGGACCGGTACTGGGTGCCGACGTCGTTGCCCTGGCGCATCCCCTGGGTCGGGTCGTGCTCCTCGAAGAAGACTTTGAGCAGGTCGGCGTAGGCGACCCGCTCGGGGTCGAAGGCGACGAGGACCGCCTCGGCGTGGCCGGTCATGCCCGAGCAGACCTCCTCGTAGGTCGGGTGGGGGGTCGTCCCGTTCATGTAGCCGACCGCCGTGGTGTAGACGCCGTCGAGGACCCAGAAAAGCCGCTCCGCCCCCCAGAAGCAGCCGAGCGCGAAGTAGGCGACCTCGACCCCGTCGGGAAACGGCGGCTTCAGCGGCGTGCCGAGCACGGCATGGCGCTCGGGCACCTCGAAAACCGGCTCGCTGCGCCCCGGCAACGCCTCCTCCGGCGCCGGCATCTGTGCTGCCTGGCGGTTCCAGAGCATCCTCACACGGTAGCGTTCCGCCATCGGCTGCCTCGTCCTACTCTTCGCCCTGATCTCGCCGCGCCTGGCGCTGTTCGTCCTCTTCCTCTTCAGCGACCTGCTCAGCCGCTCCTTCGACAGCTGGATCGTGCCCTTCCTCGGCTTCTTCCTGCTGCCTTGGACGACCCTCGCCTACGCGGTGATGTGGGTGTCTTCGGACGGCGTCGTCGGCTTCGAGTGGTTCATCGTGATCCTCGCCTTCCTGATCGACCTCGGCGCCTTCGCCGGTGGCGGGCGGCGGCGCGCGGAAACGCGCTACTGATCCGCAGCGCCCTGGTTCGCGTCGTCCACGGGATAGGCAAGCCTGATGTGCTCCTTGGCGAGGACGATGAAGTCCCGCCGTTTCGCCTCACCGCCGGCAAGCGGTGTGATCTCGACGTTGAGCAGCGGGACGAAGGCAACGTCGGGCCGGTTGACCGCGTCCGAGAAGCGGCTCTGGTAGCCCTCCGGGGGGAGCGTCACGTCGCCGACGACCAGGTGCCGGTCGGTTTCGAAGACGACCCGTTCCCGGCGCCGTGGGCTTCCTGATTGCCCCTCCATGCCGCCGCTATCGACGCTTCCGGGGATCTCGCGACCGGATAAGCGTCCAACACCGCTTACCGGGCCAGACTTACCGATCTGCGGGGCGATTTGCAGGAATGCCTGCACACAGGGCATGATGGATGAAATCGGCCTTGGCGTCCGTGTATGCCTCCCGGTCCCGAGAGAACCGGGCGGCGAGGTCGCGCTTCAGCGCGGCGTACTCCTTCGCGATCGCCGGATCGGCTCGCAGCCGATCGCGAAAGGCCAGCTCCTCCCGGAACCGGCTCGAATCGGTCGGCACGAGGTGCAGGTGATGCGTCCGCCGGCTCGGGTTCGGCTTACAGAACCAGTGCATCTCCTCCGCGCGATAGGGCGCGTAGAGATAGTCGAGCGTCGCCAGCGGCTCGAAGCACGCCCGCGACTCCTCGAGGCCTTCGACGCCGACCAGGATGTCGACGATCGGCTTGGCGTCGAGTCCCGGCACGGCAGTGCTGCCGACGTGGTGGATGCCCCCCGTCGCCCACACCCCGATCGCCTCGCTCAGCCCAGCCCGCTCCTCGGCGAATCGGCCGGGCCACGCCGGATCGTAGGGCGCCACCCGAATCGGCTCGTCCAGGTCGACCCGAAGCCGGATCACCGACCGGCCGCTTCGCTCCTCAGGCTTTTCAACGCCCTCCTCGACGACGAAGTCGAACCGGTCGTAGAAGGCAAGCGCCGTCCGGTTCTCGGGCAGAACCCAGAGGACCACGTCGCGCCAACCCCGCTCGCCCAACTCGCCGAGAACGGCGGCGAGCAGGGCGCTGCCCGTGCCTTCTCGCCAACGATCGGGATCGACGTAGAGCGCGCCGATCTCCGCCGTCCTCTCGCCGATTCCCTCATCCCGACCTGGCAGAGCGACAGAGCAGAACCCGGTGAGCTCTCCCCTTGCACGCTCGGCCACAAGCGTCATCCACGAGTCGCCACCCTCGGTCAGAAGCGCCCGCCAGCTCTCCTCGCGCTCGGACACCGAGAGTCCGTCAAGAAGCGCGTCGGGCAAAACGCCGCGATAGGCGGCCCGCCAGGAACGGACGTGGATCCGGGCCATGTCGGACACGTCTCCGTTGTCGGCTGCCCGCACGTTCACTGCACTCACGAATCGACCGTAGCGTTCACCGTCGATCGGGGTTGTAGGTGCAGAGTTCAGCTCCGCACCGGGGGCAGAAGCGATCGCGACCTCCGATCAAGCTTCAGATCCCCCCAACTGAGTTACGGGTTTGGGGTGAGTTACGGCCTCTCCGTGCTACGGGATTGCTACGGGTTGCCTTCACGCCGGGCACCGACTATGCGTCTCGGCGGCGAACGGCCAGGCACAAGTGATCCGCGCCAGAGCAGGGCGATTCCCCGTCTGTGTCGCGGTTTGTCGCGACTTGACGGAGATTCTTGCGATATCGGGGCGCCCGGATTCGAACCGGGGACCTCGGCCACCCAAAGGCCGCGCGCTACCAGGCTGCGCCACGCCCCGCTCCGGATCAGTCTAGAGAGGCGCAGCCCGACGAGGTCTCAGTTACCCGCCATATGCGCGGGTTACTGCGACCTCGCGGGGCGATCGGCCGAAAATCGCTAGCGTGCCGCCGAATGGCCGACGTGCGCCCGATCCATGCGACCCACTACGACCTCGGCGTGGTCGGGTCGCTGCAGGAGGTCGCCGCGCCCCCCTACGACGTGATCGATGCGAGCATGCGAGCGGAGCTGCTCGAGCGCTCGCCCTACAACGCCGTCGCGATCGATCTGCCGAAACCATACGGTGAGACCGGCCCGCAGCAGACCGACGACGATCCCTACGAGCGCGCGGCGCGGACGATGGAGGAGTGGCGCCAGGCGGGCGCCCTCGTCGCCGACGGCGAGCCGGCGATCTGGGCGATGACCCAGGACTACACCGGCCCCGACGGTGCCGCCCGCACCCGCCACGGCATCCTCGCCCGGGTCCGGGTCGAGGACTTCTCCGCCGGCCAGGTCCTGCCCCACGAGCGCACCCTGCCGGGGCCGAAGAAAGACCGGCTCGACCTCACCCACGCCACCCGCCACAACCTCTCGCCGATCTTCTCGCTCAGCACCAAGGACCCCTGGCCGCTGGTCGCGCCCGCGATCGAGGGGCAGGAGCCCTGGGGCGAGGCGACCGACGAAGGCGGCACCGTCACCCGCGTCTGGCGGGTCGGCGATCCGGCGATCCACGCGCAGGTCACCGAGCTCCTCGCCGCCGCGCAGCTGTTGATCGCCGACGGCCACCACCGCTACGAGACCGCGATCGCCTACCGCGACGAGGTCGGCAGCGAGGGCGATCACAACTTCACCTTGATGGCGCTCACCGGCCTCGACGATCCCGGCCTCACCGTCTTCCCCACCCACCGCCTGCTCTCCGGATTCCGCGACGATCCCGAGCGGCAGCGCCACCTCGGCGAGGGGCTGCGCCAGCTCTTCGACGCCGAGGAGGTGCCCCTGGAACGGCTCGATCCGCTCGGCGAGGAGGGTGCCGGCGTCTTCGGCCTCTACGACTCCTTCCACCAGCGAGGCTTCCGCCTGCGACTGAAGGACAGCGCGGTCGCCGCGCTCGACGAGCAGCTGGCCGGCAAGCCCGAGGCCTACCGCCGCCTCGACGCCGCGATCCTCGAGACCCTGGTGCTGAAGGGGATCGCCGGCCTCAGCGAAAACGACATCCTCGCCAAGCGCGGCCTCGGCTACTCGAAGAGCGTCGAGGACTCGCTCGCCCTGCTCGGGGACGGCACCTACGACGTCGCCTTCATCCTCCGCCCGATCCCGGTCGACCAGGTCCGAGCGATCTGTGAGAGCGACGAGAACATGCCGCCGAAGTCCACCTACTTCTTCCCCAAGGTCCTCACCGGCCTGGTCTTCAACCCGGTCGGCTGAGGACGGCGCGGCGTAGGATCACGCCGTGGTCAAGATCTACACGAAGAAGGGCGACGACGGCTCAACCTCGCTCTGGTACGGCGGCCGCGTGCCCAAGCACCACGGCCGCACCGAGGCCTACGGCGCGCTCGACGAAGCCTGCTCGCAGCTGGGAGTGGCTCGCGCCCTCTGCGGCCCAGACGACGCCGAGCTGGCCGCCGACATCCTCCGCCTCCAGGACGACATCTTCGTCGCCGGCGCCGAGCTGGCAACCGCGCCGGAGGCGGCCGAGCGGCTGGAGGACGGCGTCAGCCGCACGACCGAGGCGATGGTCGCCGAGCTGGAGGAGGCGATCGACCGCTACATGGACCGGGTCGAACTACCGCCGCAGTTCGTGATCCCGGGCGGCAACCAGCTATCCGCACTGCTCGACGTGGCCCGCACCACGATCCGCCGCGCCGAGCGCCGCATCAGCGAGCTCAATGAGCGCGGCGAGCTGGCCGGCGAGACCGTCATCCACTTCGTCAACCGCGCCTCCGACCTTGCCTACGCGATGGCCCGCTTCGCCGACGTCGACGACCCGGCCCTGTTCGAGGGCCGGCGCAAGGCCTAGCGGTGAAGGTTCTCGCCCGCCGGCGCGAGGGGTACGTCCACGACGTCGAGATCGAAGGCGGCGCCCACACGCTCGTAGTCGACGAGCCGCTCGTTGCCGGCGGCGACGATGCCGGTCCCTCCCCCACCCGCCTGCTCGCCGCCGGCCTGGCGAGCTGCATCGCGATCACGCTGGAGATGTACGCCGAGCGCAAGGGCTGGGACGTCGGCGCGGTAGAGGTCGACGTCGACGTCTCCTACGAGAACTTCACCCCCACCTCGTTCGCGGCGACGATCCGGCTGCCCGCCGAGCTAAGCGACGAGCAGCGGCAGCGACTGCTGGCCATCGCCCGCAAATGCCCAGTCCACAAGGTGATCGCGGCGGAGACCTCGGTCACCGACCGAGTCGAGGTCCTCTAGGTGGACCTCGGACTGAACGGGCGCACCTGCGTCGTCACCGGCGCCAGCCGTGGAATAGGTCGTGAGACGGCGCGCTTGCTCTGCGCCGAGGGTGCCAACGTACTGCTGGTCGGTCGCAACGAGGAGCGGCTTGCAGCGGCGCTGGAGGAGGCAAAGGCTGCCGGCGCTGAAACCGGTGGCGCGGCTGAGGCCCTCGTCCTCGACGTGACCCAAGCCGACGCCGGCGAGCGAATGCTCGCCGCCTCGAACAGCGCCTTCGGCTCCCTCGATGTGCTCGTCAACAACGCTGGCGCCGCCCAGTGGCGCCACCTCGACGACGTGCCGGATGAGGACTGGTATGCCCAATACGAGCTCAACGTGATGGCGCCGCTGCGGGCGATGCGCGCTGCCGTCCCGGCAATGGTCGAGCGCGGCTGGGGCCGGATCGTCAACGTCTGCTCGACGGCCGGCAAGCGGCCCTCGGCGGCGATGCCGGAGTACTCGGTGGCGAAGGCTGCCGAGCTCTCGCTCTCGCGCCTCTTCGCCGACCGCTACGCCAAGCAGGGGGTCCTCGTCAACGCGATCTGCCCCGGCCCGGTCGAAGCCGAGCTATGGATGGAGCCAGGTGGCCTGCTCGACCAGTCGCAGCGGATGTCGGGCGCCGAGAGCCGCGAGGAGGCCCTGGCCACCGCCGGCTCGAAGCGCCCGATCGGCCGTCTCGCCGAGCCCGCCGAGATCGCCGTCGCGATCGTCTTCCTCTGCTCCGCGCGCGCCTCCTACGTCAGCGGCGCCGCCTGGTCCGTAGACGGCGGCACCGTCCAGGTGATCATTTGACCTGCCTCTGGCGACTTTTGCGCCTATATGACGCCTAAGTCGCCAGTGACCGACGCGGCTGTACTGCTCCCCCTCTACGGCTGGCCCGACGATCCCGGCCTCGTCTTCACCGAGCGGCGCGCGGACCTGCGCCGCCACGCCGGCGAGATCTCGTTCCCCGGTGGGCGCAAGGATGAGGGCGACGCCAATCTCGCAGCGACGGCGCTACGCGAGACCCACGAGGAGATCGGCCTCGACCCGGCGCAGGTCGAGCTCGGCGAGCAGTTGCCAACCACCGGCACCTTCGTCACCGGCTACCGCATCCACCCCTTCGTCGGCCGCATCCCCCACCCCGGCGACCTGAACCTGACACCCAACCCCGCTGAGGTCGAGACCGTCCTCACCTTCTCGCTGGACGTACTGCGCGAGGGCTACGCGATGCGTCGCCTGATCCGCCGCGGCGTCCCCATCCACACGCCGACCTACGAAATCGAAGGGCACATGATCTGGGGCGCCACCGCACGGATCCTCGGCGACCTGCTCGAGCGTCTCTCCTAGACGTCCTTCTCCACCGGAACACCGACCATGTTGCCCCACTCGGTCCATGACCCGTCGTAGTTCTTCACGTCCCCCTGGCCGAGCAGCTCGTGCAGGACGAACCAGGTGTGGGCGGAGCGCTCACCGATGCGGCAGTAGGCGATCACCGGCGTGTCGCCGTCGATCACGCCTTTCGAGCTGTAGAGCTCGCGCAGCTCGTCTTCCGATTTGAAGGTGCCGTCCTCGTTCACAGCCTGCGCCCAGGGCACCGAGGCGGCGCCGGGGATGTGTCCAGCCCGCTGCGCCCCCTCCTGCTCGTAGCCGGCCATCGCGATCAGCTCGCCCGAGAACTCCTGCGGACTGCGCACATCGACCAGGTTGGTCGGGGAATTGATCGCCGCGCTGACCTCGTCGCGGAAGGCGCGGATCGAGTCGTCGCCGGGCTGAGCGGTAAAGGCTGACGCCGGGTAGTCCGGAACCTCCGTGCTCGTCTCGCGCCCCTCGGCGATCCACTTCTCACGCGGGCCGTTGACCAGCTTGACCTTGTCGTGGCCGTAATAGAGGAAGTACCAGTAGGTGTAGGCGGCGAACCAGTTGTTGCGGTCGCCGTAGAGGACGACGGTGTGGTCGTTGGAGATGCCGCGGCTCCCCATCAGCGCGCCGAAGTCCTCCGGGCCGAGGAAGTCACGCTTGACCTGGTCCTGCAGATCGGCTTTCCAATCGAAGCCGATCGCCCCGGGGATGTGGGATTCGGCGTAGAGCGCCGGGTTCTCGTCCACCTCGACGATGCGGATCGAATCGTCGTCGAGATGCCCAGCGACCCAATCGGTCTCGACAAGGACGTCCTTCACATAGCTCATCCGCAACCTCCGCTTTGTGGGTCTCACCAAATGGCCTGAATCCCTATCCGAGTCTAGAGATATGGCCTAGGCAGATCACTCGAACAGGCCCAGAACCGCCGACGACACCGCGTCGGTCCAAACCGCAACCGCGTCGTCCCAGGTGGAGATGTCGTTTGGATCGACCAACACGAACGAGACGGGGATATGCCAGGTCTCGGCCGCGGCTTCGACCGCCTCGCGGCCCCGTGCGAGCAGGATCGGGTCGACGCTGCCAGCTGCCTCGTAGACGAAGCCGCGCACGGGCGTGTCGACCAACCGTTCGAGCACCCGGTCCAGCCGCGGGCCGTGGATCGCAGCGAGCTCTTCAGCGCTCCCCTCCGCCGAGCCGAACAGCCAGTAGACCACGGTGACATCGGCCACCAGGTCGAGCACGGCATCGGGTCGACCGGGATCGGCGAGGGCGGGCTCGATGCCGGCGGCCTCAATCGCCGTCAGCCCCTCCTCGCTGCGGCTCGTCCCCCGCACCTGCCAGCCCTTCGCCAGCAGCCGTTTGCCGACCAGACGACCACGGCAGCCACAACCGACGATCAGCGCCCGCGCCAATTCACCCTGCCTCAACCCGCGAAGGGATCGCCCCGCCGCATGCGCTCCAACTCCTCCTCTTCGACTTCGGCGCGCAGCGCATTCTCATCGACCTCGGCAACCCCGCGGCGGCGCCGCATCGCGTTCTGCGCCTCCAGCATCTGGCGCACGTCGTCGATCTCGTTCTGCGCCTCTAC
Organism: Solirubrobacterales bacterium; assembly: GCA_049796515.1. GTDB lineage: Bacteria > Actinomycetota > Thermoleophilia > Solirubrobacterales > 70-9 > VRUE01. The sequence continues at coordinate 14,361 of JBAREU010000291.1, read as the reverse complement.
TTCTGGGCTGCGCGTCGGCTTCCAGTCGACCAGGTCGGCGGTGCTGCCCTGGTAGAAGTGGCCGATCAGCACCAGGACACCAACGATGACCGCCAGCATGCCGAGGGTGAGGAGTACAAAGCCCATGACCCGTCGAGGATACGCCGCCACTCCCGCGTCGCATTTAATGCCCCCATGACCGAGGCCTATCTCGTCGAGGCTGTTCGCACCCCGATGGGTGCCTACCGCGGCGCGCTCTCCGGCGTGCGCCCGGACGATCTCGCCGCCCATGTGGTGCGCGCGACGGTCGAGCGCAGCGGCGTCGACCCGGCGGAAATCACCGACGTCTACTTCGGCGCCGCCAACCAGTCGGGCGAGGACAACCGCGACGTGGCGCGGATGGCGGCGCTGCTGGCCGGCCTGCCGGACAGCGTTCCCGGCGCGACCGTCAACCGGCTGTGCGCCTCAGGGCTCGAGGCGGTCAACGCCGCCGCCCGCGCGGTCAAGCTCGGCGAGGGCGACTTCTACCTGGCGGGGGGAGTCGAGTCGATGAGCCGCGCGCCCTGGGTCGTCGGCAAGCCCGAGCGTGGCCTGCCCCGCGGCGAGCAGACGATGCACGACACGACCCTGGGTTGGCGTTTCGTCAACCCGCGGATGGCGGAGCTGGGCGTCTCCACCGAATCGATGGGCGAGACCGGCGAGAACGTCGCCGAGCGCTACAACGTCAGCCGCGAGGACCAGGACGCCTTTGCTCTGCGCAGCCACCAGCGGGCGGTCGCAGCCGCCGAGGCCGGGCTGTTCGCCGAGGAGATCGTCGCGGTCGAGGCCCCGAAAGGGCGCGAGACCGTCCTCGTCGAGGCCGACGAGGGCCCGCGTGCCGATGCCTCGCTAGAGAAGATGGCCGCCCTGCGCCCGGTCTTCCGCGAGGGGGGCACGGTCACGGCCGGCAACGCCTCGACCCTCAACGATGGCGCCGCCTGCCTGCTGGTCGCCTCCGAGGCGGGGGTCGAGAAGCTCGGCACCGAGCCGCTCGCCCGAGTCCTCACCAGCGGCGTCGCCGGCGTCGACCCCGCTTATATGGGCATCGGCCCGGCGGTCGCCGTGCCGAGGGCGCTCGCCGCCGCCGACCTCCGCCTGGAGCAGATCGACCTGATCGAGCTCAACGAGGCATTCGCCTCGCAGGTACTCGCCTGCGTCCGCGAGCTCGGCATCGACGAAGAGCGCCTCAACGTCAACGGCGGCGCGATCGCCCTCGGCCACCCGCTCGGCTGCTCCGGCGCCCGCCTCGCCACCACCCTGGTCCGCGAGCTGCGCCGCCGCAACGGCCGCTACGGCATCGCCACGATGTGCGTCGGCGTCGGCCAGGGTCTGGCGACGGTCTTTGAAGCGGTCTGACCGGCCTCATCTCATTCCTGGAAGCGTTTGGGGGGCCTTAGCCCCCTCAATCCTTCCGGTAGCCTCGCGCCGCGATGATGAGTGCACTCCAGGAACTCGCCAGCGTCGAGGGGACGATCACGCCAACGGCCGAGGCAACTGTGCCGATGAAGGACGATGGCCTCTACCGCGGCGACGGCGCCTTCGAGGTGATCCGCCTCTACGAGGGGCGACCGTTCGCGCTCGGCGACCACGTCGACCGACTGGAGCGGTCCGCCGCGGCGATCCAGCTCGAGTTCGACCGTGTCGCGCTGAAGCGGGAGATCGACGCCCTGATCGACGCGGCCGGCGAGCCCGACGGCCAGCTGCGGCTGATCGTCACCCGCGGCGGACGGCGCATCGCGGCAATCGAGCCGATTCCCCCCCACTCGGAGACGATCGCGGTCGCCACCGTCACCTACAGCCCGACGGTGATCCTCAACGGGGTCAAGTCGCTCTCCTACGCGGCCAACATGCAGGCCACCCGCCAGGCGCAGGCCCAGGGAGCTGACGAGGCCGTGCTGGTGCAACCCGACGGCACCGTGCTCGAGCCACCCACCTCGGCGATCTTCTGGGTCTCGCCGCAGGGTGCGCTGCGCACCCCCGCACTCGACGTCGGCGTGCTCGAATCGATCACCCGCGACCGCCTGGTCAAGGCACTGAACGTCGAAGAGGGCGCCTGGCCGGTCGCCGACCTGCGCGCCGCCCACGAGGCCTTCCTCGCCTCGACCACGCGCGAGATCCAGGCTGTGTCCGCGATCGACGGCCGCGAGCTTCCAGAGGCGCCCGGACCCCGTACCCGCGAGGCGCAGGAGGCCTTCGCCGCAACGCTGGGACGAGAGCTTTGAACGCCGCGACAGAAACCGAGAAAGCAGGGGTGAGATGGACTTTCAGCTGAGCGACGAGCAGCGCCTGATCTCCGAGGCGGCGCGGGAATTCGCCGACCGCGAGATCCTGCCGAGGGTGCGCGACAACGACCGCGCCGCCCGCTTCGACCGCGAGCTGGCGAGCAAGCTGGGCGAGGTCGGCTACCTCGGCGCCCCGGTCGCCGAAGAGTACGGCGGTCGCGGCCTCGACTACATCGGCTACGGCCTGATCGTCGAGCAGGTCGGCCGCGCCGACTCCTCCGCCCGCACCGTCGTCTCGGTACAGACCTCGCTCGTCGCCGGCTCGATTGAGCGCTGGGGTACCGAGGAGCAGAAGCAGAAGTGGCTGCCGCGGCTCTGCTCGGGCGAGGCGCTCGGCTGTTTCGGCCTGACCGAGCCCGACACCGGCTCCGACGCCGCCAACCTGCGCACCCGCGCGACCAAAACTGACTCCGGCTGGTCGATCAGCGGCCAGAAGATGTGGATCTCGCTCGGCAACTTCTCCGAGGTGGCGCTGATCTTCGCCCAGACCGACCCGGAGAAGAAGCACCGCGGCCTCGCCTGCTTCCTCGTCCCAACCGCGAGCGAGGGCTTCACGGCGCAGGAGATCCACGGCAAGCTGGGGCTGCGCTCCTCCGACACGGCCGAGCTCTCACTCGACGGGGTCGAGGTCGGCGAGGACGCGATGCTGGGCGAGATCGGCGACGGCTTCAAGGTGGCGATGAGCGCGCTCGACAACGGCCGCTACAGCGTCGCCGCCGGCTGCGTCGGCATCTGCGACGGCTGCGTCGATGCCTCCGTCGCCTACGCCAAGGAGCGCGAACAGTTTGGCGTGCCGCTGGCCCGCTTCCAGCTCGTCCAGGAGATGATCGCCGACATGATCGTCAAGCGCGACGCCAGCCGCATGCTGGTCTACCGAGCGGGTCTACTAAAGGACGAAGGGGTGCCGAACACGCTGGAGACCTCGGTGGCAAAGCTGCACGCGACCGAGGCCGCGGTCGAATGCGCCAACCTGGCGATCCAGGTGCACGGCGGCGCCGGCTACGTCGACGACTACCCGGTCGAGCGCTACCTGCGCGACGCGCGGGTGACGACGCTTTACGAGGGCACCTCGCAGATCCAGAAACTGATCATCGGCCGGGCCGCGACCGGGATCAACGCGATGACTCCGCTGGAGGCTGGAAAGGACTGATGGGCGAGCTGATCGAGAGCTCGCGCGACGGCCACGTCGCGCTGCTGCGCCTCAACCGCCCCGAGGCGCGCAACGCCCTCTCGCCGGAGGTAATGGAGCTGCTCGCGACCGAGCTGGAGCGGCTCGACCCCGATCCCGAGGTGCGCTGCATCGTCATCGCCGGCTCCGAGCAGGTCTTCGCCGCCGGCGCCGACATCAAGGCGCTCAGCGAACGCAGCTTCGCCGAGTCACTACGCCATCCAGCCGCCTCCTTCTGGCGCCGCGTCGGCGCGGTCAAGACCCCGCTGATCGCCGCCGTCTCCGGCTTCGCCCTCGGCGGCGGCTGCGAGCTGGCGCTCGCCTGCGACATGATCGTCGCCTCCGACACGGCCCGTTTCGGCCAGCCGGAGATCACCCTCGGGATCATCCCCGGCGGTGGCGGCACGCAGCGGTTGGCCCGGGTGCTGGGCAAGCAACTTGCGATGGAGTACGTGCTCACCGGCCGCCAGTTCGACGCCGACATGGCACTCGAGATGGGCCTGGTCAACAAGGTGGCGAAGAAGGGAAGTTGGCTTGAGGAGGCGATGGACCTGGCCCGCACCGTCGCCGAGCGGCCGCCGATCGCCGCCCGCCTCGGCAAGCAGGCCGTCCTCGCCGCGGAGGAGACGGCGCTCTCCGCCGGCCTCGAGAACGAGCGCCGCCTCTACGAGCTGGCGATGGCGACCGAGGACCGGGTCGAGGGCATGCAGGCCTTCCTCGAGAAGCGAGTGCCGAAGTTCGAGGGACGGTGACGGTAGAGCGGGTCGGCGTCGTCGGTGCCGGCACGATGGGTGCCGGGATCGCCCAAATCGCGGCGCTGGGCGGCTACGAGACCCGGCTGCACGACCCGGTGCCGGCGGCGCTGGAAACAGGGGTGGAGCGACTTCGTGAAGCGCTGACAAAGGGGGCTCAGAAGGGGCGCTGGAGCGAGGAGGAAGCCAAAGGCGCCAGCGGCCGAGTCGGCGCCGCCAAGGGCCTTGCCGACCTGGACGACTGCGACCTCGTGATCGAGGCCGCCCCGGAGGACCTGAAGCTGAAGCGCCAGCTGTTCGCGGCGCTGGCGGACACCTGCGGCCAGAGGACGATCCTCGCCAGCAACACGTCCTCGCTGCCGGTCACGGCAATCGCCGCCGAGGTCCCCCACGCCGAGCGCGTGGTAGGCATGCACTTCTTCAACCCGCCGGCGCTGATGAAGCTGGTCGAGGTGGTCGCCACCGAGCATTCGAGCAAGGCCGCACTCGACGCCACGACCGAGGTCGGCCGCCGCATGGGCCGCACGCCGATCCGCGCCAAGGACAGCCCCGGCTTCATCGCCAACCGGCTCGCCCGGCCCTTCAGCCTCGAGTCGCTGCGGATGCTCGCCGAGGGGGTCGCCGACGCGGCGACGATCGACCGCGTGGTCCGAGTCGGCGGCGGCTTCCGCATGGGGCCGTTCGAGCTGATCGACCTGATCGGCCTCGACGTCAACCTCAGCGTCGCCCGCTCCTTCTACAGCCAGGGCGGCGAGCCCGAGCGCTGGCGGCCCAACCCGATCCAGGAAAGGCTGGTCGGCGAAGACCGCCTCGGTCGCAAGAGCGGGCGCGGCTTCTACCAGTACGGCGACGGACCCCATCGCGAGCCCGATCCCGAGCTGGGTATCGAGGTGCCGACGCTCGACCCAGGAGAGCTGGCGAAGATCGACCCGGCCGCCGAGACCATCCTGCCCCGCCTGATCGCCCAGATCGCCAACGAGGCCGCCTTCGCGCTCGAAGAAGAGGTCGGCGCGCCCGCCGACATGGACACGGCGATGCGGCTGGGCTTCAACTGGCCGCGGGGACCGCTGGAGCTGACCGAGCTGATCAGCCGCGATCGCGCCGTTCACCTGCTCGAAGACCTGCGCGAGCGCCACGGCGAGGCCTACCGTTCCGCGCCGCGGTTGACAACCGGTTAGCACCTCCTTTACAGCCCTGTCTCAGCTCCGTCACCGCACTGTCTCAAAGCGGCAACCGCCCCTTAGCAGCGGCCAGGTGCCCCCTTCATAGGTTCGGCGCGAGATCCAACCGGATCAGATTCCGAACGAAAAGAAGGAGAAATCGATGCGAGGAAAGGGAAGGCACCTGGGGCTATTCGCCGCGCTGGTGTTGGTGGCGGTCGTCGCCGGCAGCACGATGGCCGGCGCCCACGGCGGCTGGTACGGCTGGGGCCATGACGACGATGGCGACAACTCACATGAGATCAAGCGGATGATCGACTCGCGCAAGCCGAAGAACGTGATCCTGCTGATCGGCGACGGCATGGGCGACAGCGAGATCACCCTGGCGCGCTACTACGGCGTGGGCGCCGAGGGCACGCTGAACATGGAGACGCTGCCTTTCTCGGGCGAGCTCACCACCTACAACCTCACCCCGGGCCCCGGCCCCGAGTACCTGCCGAACTACGTCCCCGACTCGGCACCGACGGCGACCGCCTGGTCGACCGGCAAGAAGACGATCGACGCCCGCCTCTCGCAGGGCCCGAGCGCCGCGGAGACGATCCCCGGCTCCAACGCCGGCTTCACGACGACGTTCGAGATCGCCGACAAACGCGGCATGCGGGTCGGCAACGTCTCCACCGCGGAGATCACCGACGCGACCCCGGCGGCGCCGTCCTCGCACATCTCGCGCCGCGCCTGCCAGGGCCCGGCCGACGCGCGCACGCTCTGCCCGACCGAGGCCAAGCAGGCGGGTGGGCTCGGCTCGATCGCCGAGCAGCAGGTCGACCATCTGCTCGACGTCAACCTGGGCGGCGGCCGCGCCCGCTTCCAGCAGACGATCGACAGCAGCACCGACACGGTGATCGACTACGCCAAAGACGAGGGCTACCGCTACGTCGAGACGGCGAGCGAACTGAGCACGATCAGCTCGCTCAACAAAGGCCCCGTGCTCGGCCTTTTCCACCCGAGCAACATGACGACCGAGTTCAAACCGCTGATCGCAGCTCCGACCCCGGGTGCCGGCAGCCCGGATTTCCGCTGCGACGAAACCAACCGGCCGGCTGAGGAGCCAAGCATCGCGGCGATGACCGAGAAGGCGATCGATTTGCTGGAGAACCGCAAGGGCTTCTTCCTGCAGGTCGAGGGAGCCTCGATCGACAAGCGCGATCACGCCTCCGACGTCTGCGGTCAGATCGGCGAGAACCTCGCCTTCGACGAGGCGGTCGGCGTCGCTCTGGAGTACCAGGAGGACCACGAGGACACGCTCGTCGTGATCACCGCCGACCACTCCCACACGAGCCAGATCGTGCCTGCCGGACAGGACACGCCCGGCTTCTACGCGACGCTGAAAACGGCGGACAACGCGCCGATCCGCGTCTCCTACGGAACCGGCAAGACCCCGCCCGGGCAGAGCCACACCGGCGCCCGAGTACCGGTAGCGGCGATCGGCCCCCAGGCCACCAACGTGCTGGGGATCAACGACCAGACCGACCTGTTCCAGACCCTGATCGGTCACTGAGCGCAGCACACGCACCGGCGACGAGGGCCCCGCGACCGCGGGGCCCTCGCGCGTTCCCGAGTGAAAGACTCCGCCGCCGTGGAGGACGAGCGGGACTTCGAGGAGGCGCGGCGCGGCCTCGTCGCGCCTTTCGACCCACCGCTGGTCGAGGACGAGCGGGGCCGCGCGGTCTGGGACCTGCGCTCCTACGACTTCCTCGACGGCGAGGCGCCCGACACCGTCCACCCCAGCCTCTGGCGGCAGAGCCGGCTGACCCGCACGGCAGGGCTCTTCGAGCTGGCACCGGGCTTCTACCAGTTGCGCGGCTTCGACCTCTCGAACATGCACGTGGTCGAGGGTGAGGAGGGCATCGTCGTGATCGACCCGCTGATCTCGGCCGAGACCGCCGCCGCGGCGCTGGCCCTCTACCGCGAGCACCGCGGCGAGCGCCCCGTCACCGGCCTGCTCTACACCCACAGCCACGTCGACCACTTCGGCGGCGCCCGCGGGGTCGTCGCGGCGGAGGACGTCGAGGCCGGTCGAGTCCCCGTGCTGGCGCCGGCCGGGTTCCTCCACCACGCGGTCAGCGAGAACGTCTTCGCCGGCACGGCGATGGGTCGCCGCGCCGGCTACATGTACGGGGCGCTTCTCGACCGCGGCCCCGGGGGGCAGGTGGGATCCGGCCTGGGGCAGACCACCTCGCTGGGGACGATCACGCTGATTCCGCCCACGGTCGAGATCGCCGCGACCGGGCAGACCGAGGTCCTCGACGGCGTCGAAATGACCTTCCAGCTCACGCCGGGCACCGAGGCACCCGCTGAGATGAACGTCCACTTCCCGCGGGCGCGCGTCCTTTGCGCCGCCGACAACGTCGCCCGCTCGATGCACAACATCCTCACCCCGCGCGGCGCCCTGGTGCGCGACCCGCGCATCTGGGCCCACTACCTCGACGAGGCGATCGAGCTGTTCGGCGCCGACTCAGACGTGCTCTTCTGTGGCCACCACTGGGCTTGCTGGGGCAGCGAGCGGATCGTCGACCTGCTCGAGAAGCAGCGCGACCTCTACACCTACCTGCACGACCAGACCCTGCGGCTGCTCAACAAGGGCCACACCGGGCCAGAGATCGCCGAGCTGGTCGAGCTGCCGCCAAGCCTCGCCCGCGAGTGGCACTGCCACGAGTACTACGGCTCGGTCAGCCACAACGTCAAGGCGATCTACCAGCGCTACATGGGCTGGTTCGACGGCAATCCGGCGCACCTCTGGGAGCACCCGCCGGTCGAGGGGGCGCGGCGCTACGTCGAGTTCATGGGCGGTGCCGAGACGATGCTGGAGAAGGCGCGCCGCTCTTTCGAGCAAGGCGACTACCGCTGGGTCGCCGAGGTCGTCAACCACCTCGTCTTCGCCGAGCCGGACAACGAGGCGGCGCGGGAGCTCCAGGCCGAAGCGCTGGAGCGGCTCGGCCACGGCGCCGAGAACGCCACCTGGCGCAACTTCTTCCTGATGGGCGCGAAGGAGCTGCGCGAGGGCATCGGCGGCACGCCCACCGCGACCGCCCCGCCCGACATCGTCGCCAACCTCTCGGTGTCGCAGCTGCTCGACGCGATGGCGATCCGCCTCGACGGGCCGCGCGCCTGGGAGAGCCACCTACAGATCGATTGGGTGATCTCCGCCCCAGACGAGGAGCACGCGATCGCGGTCCGCAACGGCGTCCTCCGCCACCGCCCAGGCCGGCACGAACCCACCGCCGATGCCACCCTCCTGATCGACCGCGCGGCACTCAACCGCCTCCTGCTCGACCCCGAGTCGATCGGCGAGTTGGCCGAGAGCGGCCGCCTCCGGATCGAGGGCGACGGCGAGAAGCTCGGTGAGCTGCTCGGCCTGCTCGACGAACCGGACCCCAGTTTCGCGATCGTCACGCCGGACTGAGTCAGACCTCGACACCCACGCGAGACTTATTGGTCTCTTTTTAGGTATTTTCAGAGTCTCTTCAACTACCTAAGGGGAGACGCCTTGAGAACCAAACTGATCGCGACGGGAGTCGCCACCGCCGCCCTGCTCGTTCCGGCCATGCCAGCGACCGCCGCAGACAAGGACTGCTCCGACTTCAGGTCGTGGCGGGCCGCACAGAACTTCTACAAGAGCCACGGCGGGCCGAAACGCGATCCGCACCGGCTCGACGGCGACGACGACGGCATCGCCTGTGAGAGCCTGCGCTACTGAGCTTCAGGGGCGACGGAGGCGGAACATCGCCTCGTCCACATAGCACCAGCTCCAATCCTCACCCGGCTCGGCCGAGCGAATGAGCGGATGGCCGGTCTGCTGGTGATGGGCGGTGGCGTGCTTGCCAGGGGAGTTGTCGCAGCAACCGATGTGGCCGCAGCTCTGGCACATCCGCAGATGGACCCAGCTCATCCCGAGCTTCAGACACTCCTCGCAGCCCGCGATCTCGCCGGGCGGGTCGAAGTACTCGATCGTGTCGATGTGGGTGCAGGTGGCCGTGCCCCGACCTTAGAGCATGTCCAACCGCGACCGGGCTGAGTAAGACATTCGTCTGCCAAGACAAAGAGTTACACTTTCGTTTCCCACGCGTCACACAAATCTCCCTATGGTCGGAGAATGGAGGCAATGAGGCAGGACTGGACAGACGACCGTCTCGACGATCTATCCCAGCGGATGGACCAACGCTTCGATCGCGTCGAAGGCGAGATGAAGGCGGGGTTCAACCGCGTCGACGCCGAGATCAAAGGGCTGCGTGGCGAGATCAAGGCGACCAGCGTGGAACTCCGCGGGGAGATAAAGACCGCCACCGCCGAACTACGCCAGGAGATCAAGGCCGATCGCGAGGAGCTTCATGGGTTCCTGCGCACGGTTATCCAGATAGGAGGGGCTCTACTGGGAACGCTGCTCGTCCTGCTCGTCACGCTGATCCTCGCTGGCGCCTGAACCACCCCGGCAAAGCGCCGGACCCGCCTCCCCCATTCCCATCTGCAATGGTGGACAGGATGAGCGGCGCCGAGGGAGGCGGGGAGCCGATCACCGAAGAGGGGATCGCGGCCCTGCGCGAGGAAATCGAGCGACTGGAAAGCGAGGGCCGGACCGAGATGGCGGCCCGGATCAAGACTGCCCGCGAGTTGGGCGACCTCAAGGAGAACGCCGAGTACCACATCGCCAAGGAGGACCAGGCGCACCTCGAGACCAAGATCAAACGCCTGCGCGAGCGCCTGCGGAGCGCGGTCGTGGTCGAGGTCGACGGAGCCGGTGACCGCTTCAGCTTCGGTCGCACCGCCGAGGTCCTCGACGAGGAGAAGGGCGCCGTCAACACCTGGACCCTGGTCGGCTCGACCGAGGCCGACCTCGCCGCCGGCCGGCTCTCAGCTGAGTCGCCGATCGGCCAGGCCCTGCTCGACGCCAAGCCCGGCAAACCGGTCGAGGTTGAGACCCCGCGCGGCAGCCGCACCTTCATAGTCCAGAAGCTGCTCGACTGAGCCAGCTCAGGCTCGGCGGACCCGCTCGCACTCGAACACGCGGTCGAGGCTGTCCGCCTTGACCGCGTCCCGGCCGCCCCCGCAGCGCACCACATCCCTCGTGCCATCGCGCACCAGAACGTGGTCGTCACCTTCGCCGGCGCCGATGTCGTCCGATCCGGAACCGCCTGAGATCAAATCGGCACCATCCATACCAGCGATGTGGTCGCTGCCACTGCCCCCGTAGACGCAATCTTCCCCCGTTAGAGCGCGCAGTTCGTCATTGCCACCGAGCCCGTGGATCACGTCCCCGGCGTGGGGGAATCCGCCGTAATCGTCGCCGTGGCCCGACCCGGTGTAGGTGTTGAGCGGATCGCAGCGGTCCGGACTGGGATCGGCCACCTCGACGCTGATCGTGATCCGCGTGTTCTGGAATACCCGGCCGGCAAGCGATCCGCGGCCGCCGAACGGCGGCGGCGGGTCCCAAAGCAGCAGCGTCTTGTATTCATCTTCGAACGGGGCTGCAATCGTGGCGCGCGTACCCGGCTGGCTGGCAGCCTCCAGGCGCACACCGAAGGTCTCATCACCTTGGATCGGCAGGCGCTCGAAGAAAGTGGCCGTTTCGTTTGCAAGCAGCTCGCGCCGCAACAGGCCAACGTCGATCGTGCGCCGGGCGGCTCCCGACCCGCCGCTGCCGTTCGGGTCCTGAACCACCAGGCGCATCCCCTCCGGAACGCTCGATCCAAGCTTCACCGACCACCTGGTGATGATGCCTCCCGGCGGCGAGAACGGGGTTCCGTTGCCACCGAGAGCCTGGGCGAGGATGCAGGCATTGCCGCTCGGACAAACGATCGTCACGCTCGGATCGAGCGCCTCCAGGTCGCTGCCCACCGTCTCGGCGGGGGCCGGCGGCGCAAAGGCGGCGACGCAGGCAAGAGCCAACAGAGCCGGAAGCGACCTTCTCATCTAAGAACCGGGCGTCGGGGCGACCTCGGCGGGCTCGCCGCCGGGTGCCCAGTGAGCCTCGGGGCTGGGCGGGGTGTCGCGCAGGTACCACTCGGCGTCCAGAGCGCCCATGCAACCGGTGCCGGCAGCGGTGACCGCCTGGCGGTAGGTGCGATCGACAACGTCGCCGACGGCGAAAACGCCCGCCAGGTTGGTCTTGGTCGAGCCCGGCTGGGTGAGGATGTAGCCGTCCTCGTCAGTGTCGACCTGGTCAGCGACGATCTCCGATTGAGGGATATGGCCGATGGCGACGAAGGCGCCTTCGGTGCTGAAGTCCTCGCTCTCGCCGGTCTCGGCATTGCGCAAGCGGACATGGTCGAGGTTGCCGCCGTCGCCACCGACGAACTCCTCAGCGACGAACGGCGTCTTGAACTCGATGTTCTCGCGCTCGCGCGCCCGCTCCTGCATGATCTTCGAGGCGCGGAACTCGTCGCGGCGGTTGACGACGGTGAGGTCGTCGGCGAACTTGGAGACGAAGATCGCATCCTCCATCGCCGAGTCCCCGCCGCCGATCACGATCACCTTTTTGCCTTTGAAGAAGGCGCCGTCGCAGACGCCGCAGGTGGAGACGCCGCAACCGCTCAGCTCCAGCTCGCCGGGGATACCGAGCCGGCGCGGCTCCGCCCCCATCGCCAGGATCACAGTCTTGGCCAGGTGCTCCTCGTCGCCGAGGAAGACCCTCTGCACGCCGCCGTCCGAGAGCTCGATCCGGTCGACGTCGTCGGTGACGAAGCGGGTGCCGAAGCGCTCCGCCTGGGCGCGAAACTGGTTCATCATCTCCGGCCCCATGATCCCCTCGGGGTAGCCCGGGTAGTTCTCGACGTCGGTCGTGTTCTGCAGCTGGCCGCCCCACTGGAAGCCCTCGAAGACGAGCGGCTCGAGGTTGGCGCGCGCGGTGTAGAGGGCAGCGGTGTAACCCGCAGGCCCCCCGCCGACGATGATCACGTTCTCGACCTTGTTCTGCACTGATCCTGAATCTGCCATCTCTGCCGCCGGAAGTCTAATACTTTACTTTTTATAGTAACGGGTAGGTCAACGAAGTCCCTAGGCCACTTTGCCGGTCTCGGCGGGCTGTGGCACCTCTCTCAGGTGCCGTCCACGGTCGATCGGCAGCCCCTCTGTTTCCCAGTTGGCAACGCGTTTGCGCAGCTGGAGGAAGGCGATTGCCCCAAACGGGATCGGCAGCCAGAAGGCGACCAGCCGGTAGATCAGAACCGCCGGGAAGACCGTGCCCTCAGGGATGCCGAAGAGGACGAAGGCACCGATCATCCCCGCGTCGACCGCCCCGACGCCGCCCGGCGCCAGCGGGAAGAGGTTGCCGACCATGCCAAGGAAGAAGCCCTGCACGACCACCGCCACCGGCACGTGCACGCCGAACGCTTTGAACGAAGCCCAGAGGATGCCGATGTTGGATGCCCAGTAGCCAACGGCCCCGACCACAGCCAAGCCGCCACGACCCGGATGGATCAGGAGGCGGAAGCCGAACCTGACCCCCTCGCCGACCGTCGCCACGCCCCTGGCGGCTTTGTCGGCGATCGCCCGGCTTCGGGGCCCGCGCACGTGCCCGGCAAGGCGTTCTCTCAGATCGGGGGGGATCAAGGCCGCGAGCGCACCGAAGATCAGGATCAAGCCGGAGATCGCCGCCGGGATGATGGTCAGCTCGACCGAGGCCTTACCGGGCAGGACGCCGGTGCGCAGTAGCACCCCGAAGACGATCAGCGCGAGCGGGTAGAAGACGTACTGGAGGGTGAGGAAGGCGACCATCCGCCGGGCCACTTCGTGGCGGACCATTCCAGCTCGGCGCAGCGCCCAATAGGTGAGTGCAATCCCACCGGCTCCGCCCGCCGAGAACAGCCTCGTGGCGGCCACTCCAGCGAGGTTGATCTCGTAGGTCTCGTTCCAGGTCAGCCGCAGTGCATCGCCCCCTACCACCGCCTTGAAGAGGGCGATGTAGGTGGCTATCGCGGCCAGCTCGAAGCCAATCGCGGCGCCGATCCAGATCGCGTCCGCTTCACCCAGCTGGCTCAGCGCGTCGCCCAGGCCGACCAGCTTCGGGAAGAGGAAGTAGATGCCGATCAGCAGCAGGAGGACGACCAGTAGCGTCTGCGCCACCCGCCGCCGCGTGATCAGCGGCAGCTCGAAGCCGCCGTTGCTGTCCGCCGGCTGCTCGGGAGACACAACCAGACGCTACCCGTTGGCCAGGCGCTCCAGACTCAACAGGCGTCGATTGACCGCCAAAACGGCCGGTTCGGCGAGTGGCTCGGCGCGTTGGACGGCGGCGACGAGCCCCGCCCCGGCGGCCAGATCGGTGACGTAGTGCTCGCCCAGGTAGACAAGGGCGAAACCCAAGGTCAGCGCGTAGCCCCAGCCCAGGGTGCCCGCCGTGCGGCCGGTTTCCGCCAGCGAGATTGCCGCCGCCAGCGAGGTGGCGAGGTGCAGCGAAGGCATTGCCGCCCAGGGGTTGCCGCCCAGCGCCCCGTACATCGCCGGCCAGGCCGATTTCCACGTCTCCTTGCCGACCTCTTCCATGATCCGGCGCACCTCTTCACCCGTATGGCCCTGCTCGGAGGCCCACCAGGGCGGCGCGGTCGGGACGGCGAAGTAAACAGCGCAGCCGACGTCGAAAACAGTGGCCAGCCGACGGGCCGCGCGCGGGAAGTGGCTCGGGTGGCGGATGAGGATGAAGAGCAGCGCCGCGTAGGGCTCGATGAACCAGAGCCAGTGCACCCAGGTGAGGAAGCGATTGAGTATCCCCACCCGGGGCAGGCGGGCGAGGGCGCGCTGCAGACGCACGTTGGGCAACTGACCGAGACCGATCAACCGGTCGGCGACGATCGGGTAGCGGATCCGCAGGCGGGCGCGCAGGCGCTCAGGGTCGTCGTAGGGAAGCTCGTGGACCATCGTGAAAGCCCACATCTGCAGCGCGTACATCGCCACGTCGCGCTTGTGCGAGCGCGGATAGAGGACGGCGAGGC
>JBAREU010000290.1:0-3077 GCA_049796515.1 Solirubrobacterales bacterium | reverse complement strand
CGTCAGAGCTTGTACTGGATCGCGAAGGTCAGCTTGACGAAGGTCGCCGTATCGGCGCCTTTGAAGGTGCAGACGTAACTGACGAAGTCGGGTTCGGTTGCGAACACCGTCGGCCGGCAGTAGAAGGCACTGACGTCGCCGCGGGGCTGCTCCAGGCCCAGTTGGGCGACCTTCTTCATCACGCGCTTGGCGTGTCCGCAGGTGGCGAACTGAGCCTGCAGCGGATCGACATTGCTGGAGCTGAGCTTGCCGTGAATCTTGCCGCCGACGACGTCGGGCGAGCCGGCGACGCAGGCTTCGGGTGCGGCGGCGGTTGCGACCGGAGAGTGCGGGCCGTCGTGGGCCGTCGCAGCGGGGGCGAAGGCGAGTGCCGCGCAGACAAGGGCGCATAGCGCGATCAAGGGAGAACGGGACATTGGGACTCCTTCTCGGAATTGATTTGCCTCGCCCTCTTCGACGCAACGGCCCGGCGCCCTTGCGCCGAGTAGCCTCAGCCGACCTTGACCGCGATCGGCGACTGGATCCGCCCCCTGCCCGAGCGGCACGGGCGCACGACTCTGATCCTGCTGGCCTTGATCCTCGTGCTCGGCTTCGGCCTGCGCGCCTACCGGGTCGCGGAGCCACTGGCAATGCCCGGAGACGACGCGCGCGCCTACTTCGCC
Source organism: Solirubrobacterales bacterium (assembly GCA_049796515.1). GTDB lineage: Bacteria > Actinomycetota > Thermoleophilia > Solirubrobacterales > 70-9 > VRUE01. The sequence continues at coordinate 2,415 of JBAREU010000290.1, read as the reverse complement.
CTCTCCAAGGCCCTGTATGAGGAAGGCAGCTACGGCGGGCCCGAATTCCGCGACGCCAGCGATTGGTCGCCGGGCGCACCGCTGTTCTATGCAGCCGCCTTCTATGCGACGGGAGGTGCCCGCGAAGGCACGGCTCGGATCGTCGAGCTGTTGCTCGGCCTGGCGGCGATCGTCGTCGTCTACCTGCTCGGCCGCCGAATCAATTGCCGCCCCGCAGGCCTGATTGGGGCCTTGGGCGTCGCCATCTACCCCCCCTTCATCCATTCGACCGGGGCTTTGTTCAGCGAGCCGCCAGCGATCTTCACCCTGCCGGCAGCGGTGCTTGCATTCCTCTGGGCGAGCGACCAGCAGCGCCTGCGAGCCTGGCTCCTCCCCGGCTTCCTCTTCGGCCTCACCGCCCTGATCCGGCCCGAGTACCTGGTCGTCGGCATCGCCTTCGCCGTGCTGGCCTCGATCCGGGTCGGCCGCGAGCGCGGTTGGCAGCCAGGCCTGGCCGGCGCGGCGTTGCTCGCCGCAGCACTGCTCCTGCCGATCGTCCCCTGGGCGATCCGCAACCAGATCGTCCTCGATCGCACGGTGCCGATTTCCACCGGCGGCGGCAAGGCGCTCTACGTCGGCACCTTCCTGCCGGGCGACGGCGAGTACCAGCGGGTCAAAGCGATCCTTGTCCGCCGCTACCTTGGCCGCGATCTCGAGCCCGGCTCGGAGGAGCTCGACCGGATCAACCCAACCCCCCTCTTCGACCGCGTCGCCGCCCGCTACCCGGGCCTGCCCCGAGACGAGTCCTTGGGCAAGATCGGCAAAGAGAACTTCTACGACTACGTCGAGGAGGACCCACTCGGCTATAGCGAGATGACCGTGCGCAAGGTCTGGCGGATGTGGAGCGGCGGCGTCGGCGAAGCGATGAGCGCAACCGCCGGCCGCGTCCTCCAGGTGCTGATCGTCCTGCTCGGCCTCGCCGGCCTGGCCGCACTCGGCATGCGTCGCCGCTGGTGGGAGCTCGTCGCGATGGCGACCCCGATCGTCCTCGTCACGCTGGTCGGCGCCGCCTCGCTTGCCGCCCCGCGCCGCAACGAGGTCCTGATGACGCTGATCTTTCCGCTCGCTGGGGTCGCCCTCTCGCGAGCCAATGCGGCCATATCCTCCAGACGACAATGGCCCTCTACGCAGGCATCTTCCCCTCCGAGCTGACGGCGCTCCGCGCCACCGGCCTGATCCTCGCCGCGGCGATCGTCGCCTTCGCCGTCCTGCGCCGCCGCACGCTGCGCAACGTCGACGTGCTGATTCTGCTCGCGGTCGGGCTCGGCCTGGCGATCGTCTCCGGCACCGAGCTGACCGACGCGCTGCTCTCCGCCTTCTCCTTCGAGCAGGGCAACGGCGGCCGCATCCTCGGCCTCGCCGTGTTCTCGATCTTCATCCTCTTCCTGCTGATCCTGCGGGCGCTCTCGCAGGGCGCGCGCAACGCCACCCAGCTCTCCGCCGTGCTCGAGGGGCTCGCCTGGGAGGAGTTCCGCCAGGCGAAGCTGCCTGAGCGCTTCCGCGACAAGATCGCGATCCTTGTCCCCGCCTACAACGAGGCCGAGAACGTCGGCCAGGTGCTCGATTTGATGCCGAGCGAAGTCTGCGGGGTGGAGACCGCAGTGCTGGTGGTCGACGACGGCTCGCGCGACGCCACCGGCGACGTCGCCGCCGAGCACGGCGCGGTCGTCGCTCGCCACGTGATCAACCGTGGCGGCGGCGCGGCGCTGCGCACCGGTTACCGGCTGATGGTCGACTCCGGCGCCGAGGTCGTCGTCACCCTCGACGCCGACGGCCAGCACTTGCCGTCGGAGATGGAGCGCTTGGTCAAGCCGGTGCTCGACCACGAAGTTGACGTCGCCCACGGCTCGCGCGTGCTCGGCGAGGCCGACAGCAACCACTTCGCCCGCGAGCTCGGCATCGTCTTCTTCAACCGCCTCGTCTCCGCCATCACCCGCACCAAGGTCAGCGACTGCTCCAACGGCTACCGCGCGGTGCGCGCGACGGTCCTCCCCCAGCTCGTCCTGCGCCAGGAGCAGTTCCACACCTCAGAGTTCATGATCGAGGCGATCAAGCGTGGGATCCCCGCCAGGGAGGTGCCGGTCACGGTCGCCAAGCGCCTCCACGGTCACTCGAAGAAGCCCGCCGTGGTCCGCTACGGCCTCGGCTTCGCCAACGCGATCGTCAGGACCTGGCTGCGCTGACCGGCTCGCCGTCGAGGCTGCGCCAAAGCTGGATGACGGCGTAAGAGCGCCAGGGACGCCAGGCCTCGGCGAGCCGTTCCTCGGCGGCCCGGTCGAGGACGCGGCCGCGCAGCTCGAGGGCGCGCCGCAAGCCAGCGTCGCCGAGCGGATAGGCATCGGGATCGCCGAGCGCCCGCATCGCGATGTAGGAGGC
>JBAREU010000289.1:0-3785 GCA_049796515.1 Solirubrobacterales bacterium | reverse complement strand
GGTCGCGGCCGCCCTGCGGGCGCTCTTCGACGTGTTCCTCGCCGACCCGTTGATCGCCCGCGCGTCGATAGTCGACGCGCCCACCGTCGGCCCCGTGATGATCGACCGCTACCAGGGAGCCATGAGCGGACTGACGCCGCTGCTGCGCCAGGGTCGAGAGCTCGTCCCCAATGCCAACGACCTGCCGCCCACCCTCGAGGACACGCTCGCGGGCGGGCTGCTGTGGTCGGCCTACCAGCGCCTCATCGTCGGCGAGGTCGATCGGATCGAGGCGCTGCTGCCCGACGCCGTCGTCTTCATCCTGCGTCCCTATGTGGGTGAGCGGGAAGCGGCGAAGTGGGCGAAGTGGGCGGAGGACAGGCCTGCGGAAGAGGGGGAGGCCGCCTCGGCGGGGGCCTGAACTACGCTTGATCCGTGGCTGCACGGCGGGCTGATCGAGGGCAGGCGGATCGCGCCGAGCTCGGTCCCCTGCCGGGCGGGCACCATGGCCTCTCTCGCGAGCAGGTCATCGAATCGCAGCGGGAGCGACTCTTGGCCGGCATCGCGCAGGCGTGTGCCGCGAACGGATACCGGGCGACGACGATCACCCAGATCGTCAAGGCGGCGTCGGTGTCGAGCCGCGCCTTCTACGAGCTCTTCGAGAGCAAGGAGGAGTGTTTCCTCGTAGCATTCGATGCCGTCGTCGGGCACGTCGAGGACCTGGTGGCCGCGGCGGCGCAAGAGGAGCCCGACTGGCCGCATCAGGTGATCGGTGGGCTGCGCGCGGCGCTCCGCTTCTTCACCGAAGAGCCCGACCTCGCCCGCCTCTGCCTGGTCGAGCCGGTCACTGCGACGCCCGTGATCGCGACCCGTTTCCGCGACGTCGTGATCGACAAGGCGCGGGCGTTGAAGCCCGGCCGCCTCGAGCGCGGGGAGCCCGATGAGCTGCCCGACTCGACCGAGGACTCGCTGCTCGGCGGCCTCATCGCCCTCATCTCACGCTCGATCCTCGCTGGCGACGCCGACTCGCTCGAGGACCTGCTGCCCGACCTGCTGGACTTCGTCCTCTCGCCGTACCTTGGTCCCGAGGGGGCAAGGCAGGTCGTCGCCGAGTTGGCTGAAAGCCCTTCCTAGAGCCAAAGTCACCCCCGTTCCCAGCAAGGACGCACCCTACTCTAGAAAATACTTCACTATCTTCAAAAAATTCTCCTTGACTCTGATCTAGACATCTGCTTTTCTAGAACGCGCTCCCGCCGGACAGGCAGGGAAAGCACCACAGGGACAACCGAGCCCAGGAGGGCCGCAAGGGAAGCGGCCGGCAGAGGGCTCAGGGACAAGGAGAGAGCTGAACGTGAGAAGCCACGCGAAGGCATCGACCGCGGGATCGACCCAGCGCCAGGCAGGACGCCTCGGCCGCATCTTCCCTGGAGCCGGCCCGACCCGTGGTGCCTCGTCTTCCTCCAAAGGGAGTGGTGCGCCCACGAACAGGCGAGCCACCCTCTGGCTCACGGCGTTTGCCGCATCTCTTCTGGCGATGCTCCAGATTGCCGCGCCTGCCAGCGCTGCCACGCCGACGATCGCCGCGACCTGGTCGCAGGGCGTCCTGCGGACCGAGGCGACGCTGAAGGCGGAGATCAACCCAGAGGGCCTGGCGACCACCTACCGCTTCGAGTACGGCACGAGCACGTCCTACGGACAGCAGACGCCAGAGCTCGCCGTCGGCTCCGACAGCTCCCTGCACGAGGTGACCCGCCTTCTCTCCGGGTTGCAGCCGGGAACCACCTACCACTACCGCGTCGTCGCGACCAACACCGACGGCCCGAACCAAGGACCGGATCGCAGCTTCACCACCTTTGCGCCGTTCGTGCCCGAGACCAACTGCCCCAACCAGGCCTTCCGCTACGGCCCCTCGGCCAACCTGCCCGAGTGCCGCGCCTACGAGATGGTCAGCCCGGTCGACAAGAGCGGCGCGGACATCATCGCTCAACTTACCTCGCGGCAGTACACCACCGCCTCGGACCAGGCCTCGCTCGACGGCAACAAAATGGCCTACTCCTCCTACAAGCCCTTCGGCGATGCGCTCAGCAACCTCTGGACCAACAGCTTCATCGCCACCCGCGGCGCCGGCGGCTGGACGACCCACTCGATCAACCCTCCGCACGAGCACAACCAGGCCGTCTTTTTCCTCGCCGACCCGGCCGCCCCTCGCTACTCGGCCTTCAGCGAGGACCTCTCAACCGGCTTCCTCTACGACGACGCGAAACCGGCGCTGACCTCCGACGCGCTTCCCAACTACCCCAACTTCTACCTGCGCGACAACCTCACCGACACCTACACGGCCCTGACCACGCAGATCTTCTCGCCGGCGCAGCAATGGCTGGGCGGAATGGGCTTCCAGGGTTACTCCGCCGACGGCAGCCATACGCTCTTCGTGGCCGCGGCTCAGCTCACCCCCGCCGCCGCACCCGGAGAACACGGACAGCTCTACGACTACCACGACGGCGAGCTGGAGCTGGTCAGCGTTCTGCCGGGCGGTGAACCCTCCCCGCAAGACAGCTCAGCCGGGCAGGGTGGGAAGCCAGCAAGCGCCAACATCGAGCAGGGCGAGACCAGCAACGCGATCTCCGAAGACGGCTCGCGGATCTTCTGGATCAGGGACGGCGACACCAACGAAAATTACGGCACGCTCTACGTCCGCATCGACGGCGAAACGACCATCACGGTTTCGACGACGAGCGAAGCCACCTACTGGGCCGCCGCCGCCGACGGCTCGCAGGTGATCTTTAACGACGGTGTCATCAACTCCCAGCGCAGCTCCCTCTACAGGTTCGACGTCGACACCGAAACCCGAACCCTGATCGCGGATGAAGTGGATTTCAAGAGGGGCGTGCTCGGCGCCAGCGAGGACGCCTCCTCGGTCTACTTCCTCTCGCGCGAAGCGCTCGCCGCAGGCGCCACGGCTGGGCAGCCGAACCTCTATCTCGACGAGGAAGGGACGAAGACCTTCATCGCGACGCTTGCGCAGGACGATGAAACCGGTGCCGCTCCGACGGTGGGCAGCGGGGCGAGCCTCAATGCTGATCCGATCTTCAATGACTTCAGCCGCGTCAGCCCGGACGGCGGCCGCGTCTTCTTCCACTCGCTGGCCCCTCTGACCCGGTACGACAACACCAGCGCCAACGCGGACAAACCAGCGGTTGAGATCTACACCTACGACGCCGATGCCGAAGAGCTCGAGTGCGTCTCATGCAACCCGAGCGGGGGGCGGCCGCAGACCAGTGTGTTCACGCGGCCTCATAAGACCCTGTTCGAAACCGAACCCTTCGATAAGGGCAGTCCCGCAACCTTCCTCGAGGCCGCCGCCCAGTTGCCGACCCCGCGCCGCGCCACGCACATCCCCCGCATGCTGGCCGACGACGGCAGCTACCTCTTCTTCAACGCCCACGACGCACTCGTCCCCGAGGACGTCAACAACACCCAGGACGTCTACCAGTGGGTCGCGCAGGGAGTGAGCGGCTGCGCCGAGGAGGACGGCTGCGTCAGGCTGATCTCCACCGGGACCAACCCGAAGAAGTCGACCTTCATCGACGCGAGCGGGGACGGCCGCGACGTCTTCATTCGCACCAGCGCCGACATCGCTCCCCTGGACGAAGGCTTCATCGACATCTACGACGTCCGTGTAGGCGGCGGCTTCCCGCGTCCGATCCCCCCGCCCGAGTGTGTGGGAGACGCCTGCCAGAGCGTTCCCGCGGCGCCGAGGGACCAGACCCCCGCCAGCGCCGGCTTCAGGGGCGCAGGCGACCCAG
>JBAREU010000288.1:0-3807 GCA_049796515.1 Solirubrobacterales bacterium | reverse complement strand
CCGTCGCCCTCGGCGCCCGCCTCGCCCTCGCGCCAGCGCTGCTGATGCTGCTGGCGGCCCCATTGATCGACCTGCCCGCCGCCTACCGGCTGATGTCGGCGATGCCCTCGGGCCTCAACTCGATGGTCGTCGCCCACGCCTACGGCCTCGACATGGAGATCACCGCCGAGGCGGTCACCTGGTCCACCGGAATCGTCGTCCTAGCCGCCCTCGGCTCGCTGCTCCTCTGAGAGGGCTCCTATCCTCGACTCCATGCTCCAGCACGTGACGCTCGAGGTGGCGCCGGAGGACATCGAGCGCTCGGTCGAGCTGTGGACGCTGCTCGGCTTCGAGCGGGTCGAGCCGCCGCCCTCACTGGCCGAAACCTTCGTCTGGGTGGAACACGAGGGCACCCAGATCCACCTGGAACGAAACGAGTCGCCGACCGTCCCTCCACATGGCCACGCCGCCGCCGTCGTGCCCGATTTCGAGCAAACGGTCGAACGGCTTCGCGAACATGGCTTCGAGGTGACGCCGGGACGCCAGCACTGGGGTGCGCCGCGCGCCAAGGTCGCCGCCCCCGGCGGACACCAGGTGGAGCTCATGTCTTTTCCGCCGCTCGAAGTGGAAGATTGAACACCCGATGGGATTCGACGCAAAAGTCCTCGCCGATTCGCGCTCGCCCGCGGGCTACCGGCTGACCACGCTCGAGGCAACCTTCCCGCGCTTCGTCCTCGCCGAGTTCAACACGCATCGGGTCTTCTCGCGCAACTCGGCCAGCTCGCGCGCGATCCCGATCGCGAAACAGCTGCGGCGAGTGCTCGAGGAGCCGTACGTGCCGATCGAGTTCGGCTCGAACCAACCCGGCATGCAGGCCGGGCCCGCCCTCGACGGCGAGAAGAGAGAGGCCGCCGAGCGCGAGTGGCTGCGTGCGCGGGACGACGCCGTGCGACGGGTCCTCGGGCTGGTGGCCGACCCCCAGGTCGCGGCAGACGCCGACCTGCTTGTCGCCCTGCAACGGGTCGAAGAGGCGATCCGCGACCGCACCCAGCCCGCCGAGTGGCTGAACGTCCACAAGCAGGTCGCCAACCGGCTCTTGGAGCCATTCATGTGGCACACGGTGATCGTCACCGCGACCGAGTGGGACAACTTCTTCAACCTGCGCTGCCACGCCGACGCGCAGCCCGAGATCAGGCTGGTCGCGAAGAGGATGCGCGCCGCCCGAGAGACATCGGAGCCGGCGCAGCTCGAGTGGGACGAGTGGCACCTGCCGCTCATCCGCCCCGAGGACCGCGATCAGGTCTCGAGCGAGGACCTGGTCAAGGTCTCGGCCGGGCGCTGCGCCAGGGTCAGCTACCTGACCCACGCTGGGGTGCGCGACCTCGACGCCGACGTCGAGCTCCACGATCGCCTTCTGGAAAGCGGCCATATGTCGCCGCTCGAGCACCCGGCGAGGCCGCTAAGCGCCGCCGAGCTGGAGGCCGGTGAGTGGAGCGGCAACTTCCGCGGCTGGTTCCCCTACCGCAAGGAAATCGCCGGGGAGGAGAATCCGCTGGGCCCTAAGGTGCCCGCAAGGGCCTCGGCTGAGCGAATCGCCGCTTAGCTGCGCTCGTCGTCCGAGGCTTGGTCCAACTCCTCGGCCGCTTTCTCACCCGGGGTCGGCCAAGGCTCCGCTTCGCCGCTCTTCCAAGCTGGCGGTTTGTCGCCCGGAATGAGCCCCACGAAGAGGAAACCGAGGTAGATGAACCAGAGCAGGGTGAACTGGAAGAAGATGAAGGAGACGGCGCCGAGCGCCATCCCGAGCGAGCCCCAGAAGCGGGTGAGCAAGCCAGTCCGCATTGCGTGCAGCGAGGTGTAGAACATCGCCACGACGAAGCCGATCTGCCCGCCGATGCCAAAGCCAGCGGCGATCGAGCGCAGCGAGGAGTCCGTGAGCGTGTCGCTGGCGACGTCGTTGGCACGGTCGCTGCCGAGCGCCACGCCTTTCGCCATCAACCGCGGCACTTCGTCGTTGACGAAGGTCGTCGCCGCTTCGAGATTGGAGAGGCCGCTGAGGATCGCCAGCGCAGCGAGGAACAGAGGCGCGGCGATAACAACCCCGACCATCTGACCACGCATCGTCTCGCTGCGCGCGTTTGCGGCGCGAAAGAGGTAGTAGAGCGGCAAGGCGAGAAGGCCGACGCCGATTGCCTGCAGGATGCTGGAGATCAGCTGGGCGCTGCGGTGGGCATCAACGTTGCGCAGCAGCTCAGAGTCGCCGTCGCTGCCGCCGATTCCGCTGGCGACGACGATCGCCGCGATGATCAGCAGGATCGATGCGAAGGCCGCCAGCCCCGCCGGCCGCGACCAGCGCTCCTCCCAGGCAAGAACCGCCTCCTTACTGTGATTCAAGCTTCGCTCAGCCCCGCTCGTGGAAGTAGAACTGGGGCAGGGCGCCCTCGATCACCTCAGCGGTCATCCGCTGGGCAACCTCGAGGTTGCCGGTCCTCACCGCGATGTCATCGAGCGTGACGATGCCGGCGAGGCTATCGCCATCGACCACCGGCAGCCTCCGCACCCTGTGTTGGACCATCAGTGCCGCCGCCTCATCGAGGTTCATCTCGGGCTCGCCGCAGATCAGCGGCCGCGAGGCATGATCGGCGACTGGCGTCTCCGGGTCGACCCCGTCGGCGAATACGCGGATCACCAAGTCGCGATCGGTGATCATCGCCACCGGGGAGCCAGCCGGGTCGACGATGACGACCGAGCCGACGCGGTTGTCGCGCATCTGGCGGGCGACGGAAATGGCACTCGCGTCGGGTGGGGCGGTGATGACCCCGGTGGTCATTAGCTCGCTGAGCCGCACGCCGCGTACGCTACCGCCGATGAGTGTCGAGCGAGCAGGCCGATCGACCCCCGTCGTCCCGCTGGAGGCGGGCGCGGGGCCGAACAACCCTCCTTGCCCCGCCTGCGGCGAGCCACTCTTTGGTTGGGTCGACGATCGGCCCGGCTTGGACGGCCCGGTGAGGCGCTGCGAGAGCTGCGGGCTTGGCGTCGTCGGCGAGCCGGGCGGCGCCGAGGAGGCTTTGCGCGAGCTAGACAGGCTTGACGCGGCGAGCGAAGTCGTGACGATCGCCAACCGGGATGGCTTCTCAGCATGGGTCGGCGGCGCTGGCTGGGCCGGCCTCGAGCGCGGCGTCCATTACCTCTTCACGGTCGAGGCGGTGCGCCGCCTCGTCGCCCACCGCGATCAGGTCGTCAAAGCAACGCGCTGGCGCCCCGCTGCCGGCATCGCGGCGATGTGGCAGACGATCCTCAACGGCTTCACCTTCGGCCGCAACGTCGCCCTCGGCGCCCTCGGACGCAGTCGCGCCGTACCGGCCAAAGAGCCCTGGCAGCGTCGGCTCGACGGGCTGATCTGCGTGGTAGTCGCAGCCCCCGCGCTGCTCTTCGCGGTGCCGATGGAGCTGATCGCCGCAGCGCTGCGCCGCGGCAGCACGATCTCGCTCAGGTTCGAGCTGCTCTGACTAGGAGAGGCCTTCGCGCGCCTCGCGGACGAGGGTCACGGCCTCGGGGAAGAGGACACGGATCGCGTCACGCACCTGCATCGCCTGCTCGTCGCTGCTGCCGGCAAGCTCGATCCGCTCGATCGAGGCCACGGTCAGCTCGACGGCGAGGCGGATCGCGTTGTCGGCCCAGGCAACGCGCTGGGAGGACTGCATCTGCTCGCTGAGCTCCTCCATTCGAGCGCGGAACTCGTCTGGGTCGCCAAAGAGGTTGAAACCCTCCACCAGGGGAATGTAAGCAGACCGCCGCAGTTGCGACACCGAGTGCTTTGATTTGGCGCGC
>JBAREU010000287.1:0-4722 GCA_049796515.1 Solirubrobacterales bacterium | reverse complement strand
GCGCCGGCGTGGTCGCGGTCAGCGCCCGGATCGAGGGCGAGCTGGCCGAGCTCGATCCCGCCGAAGCGGAGGAGATGCGCGAGTCCTACGGGGTCGAGGGCTCCGGGCTCGCCCGCCTGGTCCGTGCCGCCTACGACCTGCTCCAGCTGATCACCTTCTTCACCGCCGGCGAGGACAAGGAAGCGGTCGCACGGCCGCTGCGCCGCGGCGCCACCGCCTGGGAAGCGGCGGGCACGATCCACACCGAGATCCAGGACGCCTTCGTCAAGGCCGAGGCGATCGGCTGGAAGGAGCTGGTCGAGTGCGGCGGTTACGCGGCTGGGCGCGACAAGGGCGTGCTGCGGATCGAGGGCCGCGATTACCTGGTTCAGGACGGTGACGTGATCACGATCAAGGTGTAGCGTCCCCCTCCATGGATCAGGGAGCGCGGTTCCCGCGGGTTGCCACCAAGGCGGGCCACTACGAGAGCTTCTACATCAAGGCCTGCCGGCCCGGCGGCGGCCAGGGGATCTGGATCCGGCACACCGTCCACAAGCGTCCGGGGGCGGAGCCCAACGCCTCGATCTGGTTCGTCCTCTTCGACCGCGAGGCGGAGGGACCGCGGGCGACCAAGGTCACCGTGCAGGCGGCGGAGCTGTCGACCCCGGACGGGTCGTGGATCCGGGTCGACGGGGCGGAGATCGGGCCCGGGCGCGCGGTCGGAGGTGTCGAGACCGACGCGGTCAAGGCGTCCTGGGAGCTGAGCTTTTCCGGCGACGCTGAGCCCTGCAAGTACCTGCCGTCAGACCGCCTCTACGAGACGCGGCTGCCGAAAACCAAGTTCGTCGCCCCCTTCCCCAACGCCCGCTTCGACGGCAAGCTCGAGGTCGGCGGCGAGACGATTGAGCTCTCCGGCTGGCAAGGCATGATCGGCCACAACTGGGGCAGTGAGCACGCCGAGCGCTGGGTCTGGCTCGAGGGCACCGGCTTCGAGGGCTCGCCCGACACCTACTTCGACGCGGGGGCGGCGAGGATCAAGCTCGGGCCCTGGACCACGCCCTGGATTCCCTCCGGCATGCTGATGCTCGACGGTGAGCAGCACCGCCTCGGCGGCTTCGGCCAGATCCGCGGCGCGACGATCGAGGCGTCTCCGGGCGTGTGCTCCTTCGTCCTCCCCGGCAAGGACGTGGTCGTGCGCGGCAAGGTCTCCGCTCCGAAGAAGGACTTCGTCGGCTGGGTCTACGCCGACCCGGATGGCCCCGAGCACAACACGATCAACTGCTCGGTCTCCGATCTGGAGCTGACCGTCGAACGACCGGCGGTGTCGCCGCTGCAGCTGTCCCTTCCCGCCGGTGCCGCCTACGAGTTCGGCATGCGGGAGACGGACCACGGCATCCCGGTCCAGCCGTACCCAGACGGCTGACGTCCTCCTCTACGCTTAGCTGAATGGCGACGCGAACCGTCCAAGCCGTCGACCATGAGCTCCTCGCCGCCGGCGATTGGGCCGAGACTGGCGAGTGGGACGAGGTCAAGAGTCCGTACGACGGGTCCGTCGTCGGCCGAGTTGCGCAGGGCGATGCCGAGCTGGTCGACCGCTGCGCGATCGCCGCACGCGCCGCCTTCGAGTCCGGCGACTTTCCCCAGCACGAGCGCGCCGCCGTCCTCGACCAGGCCGCCGAGCTGGTCGGCGAACGGCTCGACGACCTCGCCCTGACGATCGCCGCCGAGGCGGGCAAGCCGTTGAAGACGGCGCGGGTCGAGGCCGAGCGCTGCGTCGACACCCTCACCTTCTCCGCGGTCGAGGCGCGCAAGCTGACCGGCGGCACGGTGCCGATGGAGGCCTCCCCAGCGGGTGCGGGCAAGCTCGGCGTGATCATGCGCGTCCCCTTCGGCGTGGTCGGCGCGATCAGCCCCTTCAACTTCCCCCTCAACCTCGTCGCCCACAAGCTCGGCCCGGCGATTGCCGCCGGCAACGCGGTCGTCCTCAAGCCCGCCGGACAGACGCCGATCTCGGCGCTTAAGCTGGCCGCGATCCTGGCCGAGGCCGGGCTGCCGCAGGGCTGGCTCAGCGTCGTCCCCGGGCCCGGCTCGGAGGTCGGCAACGCGATCGTCGAGCACGAGCTGACCGGCGCGCTCAGCTTCACCGGCTCGGCCAAGGTCGGCTGGGGGATCCGCAGCCGCGTCCCCCATAAGAAGGTCAACCTCGAGCTCGGCTCCAACGCGCCGCTGATCGTCCACGCCGACGGCGACTGGGAGATGGCGGCCGACAAAGCCAAGCTGCACGCTTTCTCGCATGCCGGTCAGAGCTGCATCTCGATCCAGCGGATCCTCGTCCACGAGGACGTTGCCGACGCCTTCGCCGAGCGCCTCGTCGCGGACACCGCGTCGCTGCGGGTCGGCGACCCACTCGATCCCAACACCGACGTCGGCCCGCTGATCTCCCCCGGCGACCGCGACCGGGTCAAGGGCTGGATCGAGGAGGCTGTGGCGGACGGGGCGGAGTTGCTCACCGGTGGGGAGCTCATCGACGATGGCCGCTGCCTCGCTCCGACCCTGCTCGCCAACCCCTCTCGCGAGGCCAAGGTCTGGTGCGAGGAGGTCTTCGGACCGGTGGCGACGATCGACCGCTACGCCGACTTCGCCGAGGCGCTGCGACTGGCCAACGACTCCAAGTTCGGCCTCCAGGCGGGTGTCTTCACCCGCGACATGGGCCGCGGCCTCGAGGCGGCGGCGACGCTCGAGTTCGGCGGCGTGCTGATCAACGAGGTCCCCACCTTCCGCGCCGACCAGATGCCCTACGGCGGCGTCAAGGACTCCGGCAACACCCGCGAGGGGCCCGCCTACGCCGTCCTCGAGCTGACCGAGGAGCGCTTCGTCACCCTGCAGGGGTAGCCGTTCGGCTAGCGCCGTTTTTTCGGCGGCGCTTTGGGCAACTTGACCAGGATTGACCGGGTCGCGACGACCGGTTTCGAAGTGCCCTGGCGGACTTCGGTGGTCACCTTGACCTGCAGTTTGCCGCGCTGTCGAAGCGCTTTCTTGCCCGCTGAGTTGAGGTTGAAGACGACGTTCTCCGACTTGCCAGGGGCAATCGAGAAGCGGCGGCTGCCGACGACGATCGTTTTCCCTATAGGAGCGCACCGCCGCTCTGCAAAGGCTGGTTTCGCTAGTATCCCAACTATAGTTTTGAGATAAAAACTTTAGTTGGGATATATATCAATGGATCTTGCTCACCCCTTTCGTGCGGTCACGCCCACTCTCGACGGCGATGTGCTGGCCGTGCTCGCGGGTGCCGACGACGAGTTCAGCGGCCGTCGCCTTCATCGATTGCTCGGCCACGGCTCCGAGCCCGGCGTTCGCAAGGCGGCTGAGCGCCTGGTCGATCAGGGCGTCGTCCTGCGACGGCAGGCCGGCAGGGCCAAGCTCTACCGGCTGAACCGGCAGCACCTGGCGGCGGTGGGCATCGAGAGCCTCGCGGCTGCCCGGACGGAGCTGATCGCGCGCCTGCGGGGGGCGATCGCCGGCTGGCAGGAGGCGCCTCAATATGCGGTTCTCTTCGGCTCCGCTGCCCGGGGCGAGGCGGGTCCGGAGAGCGACCTCGATCTGCTCGTCATCCGAGATCCGACGGTCGACGAAGAGTCTCCGGTCTGGGGGGAGCAACTCGCCTCACTCGAACGCGAAGCAACCGCGTGGACTGGCAACGACACGCGAATCGTCGAGCTGGGCGAAAACGAGCTTGCCGAGGCCGCGCCTTTGATAGAGGACGCGCTCGGCGATGGAATCGAGCTCTTCGGTTCGCTTCGTCGCCTTCGTCGCCAGGTCGAGAGCGGTCGCCGGTGATGGCGACCCGGACCCGTCCTTGCGACGGGAGGACATCGGCCGGCCGGCTGCGGAAGGCGGAGCAGTTCCTCGACGCCGCAGAAACGATCCGGGATCTCGCCGATGACGAAGCCGATGTCGGCGATGCCTTCGTCACCCTCTGTGTCCATGCCGGAATCGCCGCGTCGGACACGATCTGTTGCGAGGCGCTTGGTCACTACGTCCAGGGCGACGATCACAACCAGGCGGTCTCCGAGCTGTCGAAGGTCAGGCCCAGCGGAAATGAGCTGGGGAACGACCTTCGCGCACTCCTACAGATGAAGAGCCGGGCCGAGTACGGACCGTGGCCGGTCAGCGTCGAGCAACGGAAACGCGCCTGGCGCCGGGCCGAGGGTCTAGTCGAGGCGGCGCGCCTGCGTCGCTCGGGTTGAGCGCCTACCGGGCGGCCTCCGGCGCTCGATATGGGCCCGGCTTCGGCCGCGACGAGCCGCCGGGGAAGGCGAGTCGCAGGATGGTCCGCTGCACCATCCCCAGCTGCTGACCCAACGGGCCGCTGTTGTACGGCAATCCGTAGCGGGCGCAGATGTCCTTGACCTGCGGCGCGATCTCCGCGTAGCGGGTGCTCGGCAGGTCGGGAAACAGATGGTGCTCGACCTGGTAGCCGAGGTTGCCGCTGGCGACGTGGAAGAGCGGGCCTCCCTCGATGTTGGCGGCTCCGGTCAGCTGACGCACGTACCATCCGCCGCGGCTCTCGTCTTCGACTTCCTCGGGACCGAAGGTGTAGGTCTGGTCGGGGAAATGGCCGCAGAAGATGATTGCGTAGGCCCAGACGTTGCGCACCACGTTTGCGGTGGCATTGGCCGTCACCGTCGATCGGAACGCCCGCCGCCCGCCGCCGAGCGCGTGCCGCAACACGTCGGCCAGGCC
>JBAREU010000286.1:0-2080 GCA_049796515.1 Solirubrobacterales bacterium | reverse complement strand
CGCCAAGGAGGTGATGACGGCGGCGGGTGTGCCCACCGCCTCGCACGTCCTCCTGCGCGATCGAGAGGAAGCGCTCGGGCACCTGGCCTGCGCCTCCTACCCGGCAGTGCTCAAGGCCGACGGGCTGGCTGCCGGCAAGGGGGTGATCATCTGCGCCTCAGAGGCCGAGGCGCGCGCCGCGGTTGAGGTCTTCTTCGGCGAGCGGCGCTTCGGCGAGACGACCGTCGTGCTCGAGCAGTTCCTCGCGGGCGAAGAGCTCTCTCTGCTCGCCCTCTGCGACGGCGAGAACGTCGTACCCCTGGCGCCCGCCCAGGACTACAAGCGAATCTTCGACGGCGACCAGGGCCCGAATACGGGCGGAATGGGCAGTTACTCGCCCGTGCCCGGCTTTGGGCCGACGGAGGTCGAGGAGATCGTCGACACGGTCCACCGCCCCGTCGTCGCCGCGATGGCCGCGCGCGGCACGCCGTTCCACGGCGTCCTCTACGCCGGCCTGATGGTCGGCCCGGAGGGGGCGAAGGTGCTCGAGTTCAACACCCGCTTCGGCGATCCCGAGACCCAGGCGGTGCTGCCGCGGCTGCACTCGGACCTGCTCGATCTCTGTCTGGCGGCGCGAGAGCCCGGCGGCCTCGCCAGCGCTCAGGCTGAGTTCGGCGAGGACTGGGCCGTAACCCTGGTCCTGGCCTCCGCCGGCTATCCCGAGTCCTCCTCTAAGGGCGACGTCATACACGGCCTCACTGAGGCGGCGGAGCTGGCCGAGGTGACCCACGCCGGCACGGCCGCGCGCGACGGCGAGATCGTCACGGCGGGCGGGCGGGTCCTCAACATCACCGCGCTCGGCCCGACCGCTGCCGCCGCCCGCGATCGTGCGTACGATGCGGCCAGCCGGATCTCCTTCGACGGGATGCAGATCCGCACCGACATCGCCGCACGCGCCGCCGAGGGACCGGCGAAAGCGGTTTCGGCGTCTTCGAACGGGCAGCGAAGCCCATGACCCCAGAGAGGAAGAAATGAACGAGATCTCAGAGGAGCCGCAGCCGACCGGGGCGGTCGCGATGCCTGCGGTCGAGGAGGCGTTCGAGGAGATCGACGTCGACGAGCCCCACGTCGGGATCATCATGGGCTCGAAGAACGACAAGCCCAAGATGCAGCCGGCCGGGGCCGTCCTGCACGACGCCGGCGTCAGCTACGAGGTGCGCGTGATGAGCGCCCACCGCGATCCCGAGCAGGTGCGCGAGTACTGCCACAACGCGCGCATGCGCGGGCTGAAGGTGATCATCGCCGGAGCGGGGATGTCGGCGGCGCTGCCCGGCGTCGCCGCAGCTCACACCGACCTGCCGGTGATCGGCGTGCCGATCCTCGGCAAGGCCCTCGGTGGGCTCGACGCACTGCTCTCGGCGGTGCAGATGCCGCCGGGAGTGCCGGTCGCCTGCGTGGCCGTCGACGGGGCGAAGAACGCCGGCCTGCTGGCCATCCGGATCATCAATTGCTAGGGCCGATTTGCAGGGGCTGCCTGTGATTTCCCGCTATACGAGGCCGGAGATCGGCGAGGTGTGGTCGCAGCAGCGCAAGCTCGAGTGCTGGCTCGAGGTCGAGCTGGCGGCGACGGAGGCTTGGGCCGAGGAGGGTGTGGTGCCGAAGGAGGCGGCAGAGGCTGCGCGCGCGAAGGCCGCCTTCACGGTCGAGGCGGTATCGGAGCGCGAGCGGGTCACCGACCACGACGTCGCCGCCTTCGTCGACGTGGTGGCGCAATCGGTCGGCGAGCAAGGCCGCTGGATCCACTACGGACTCACCTCCTCCGACGTGCTCGACACGGCGCTGGCGCTGCAGCTGCGTCAGGCCGGCGAGATCGTCCTCACTTCTGCGCGCGCCTACCGCGACGCGCTGATCGAGCGGGCGCTGGAGCAGCGCGACACGCTCTGCGTCGGCCGCACCCACGGAGTCCACGCCGAGCCGACGACCTTCGGCCTGCGCCTCGCCGGCTTCGCCTTCGAGGCGGACCGCAACCTCGCCCGCCTCACCGACGCCTTCGAGCAGCTTCGCTTCGGCAAGCTCTCCGGTGCGGTCGGCACCTACGCCT
>JBAREU010000285.1:0-1804 GCA_049796515.1 Solirubrobacterales bacterium | reverse complement strand
CGCTTCCAGTGATTTCGCAGCTCAGCTGCGGTGCATGATTTCGCAGCTCAGCTGCGGTGCATGATTTCGCAGCTCAGCTGCGGCGCTGCTAGACTTCACGCCGACCCAGCGTGTGCTGCAGTTCGCGGCGGCCACGCTTCAGATACTCCTCGCGGACCGATTGATGGAGATTGTTTCGTGGCGCTCACTGCCGAACAGAAGAAAGACATCCTGGGTTCCTACGGCCTGCACGAGAGCGACACCGGCTCGCCGGAGGCGCAGGTCGCGCTGCTGACCAGGCGCATCGCCGACCTGACCGAACACCTCAAGGTGCACAAGCACGACCACCATTCGCGGAGCGGTCTGCTGCTGCTGGTCGGTCGGCGCCGCCGCCTGCTCAAGTACGTCGCCCAGGTCGACGTGGAGCGCTACCGCTCCCTGATCGACCGCCTTGGCCTGCGCCGCTGACGCATCCCACGATGTCGGCCGCGGCATTGCTGCGGTGTAACATGGGTGCGTTCGTCAGCCGTTTCGGCGCGAACAATTGGGTGCGGTTCTCGCAGTTCCGCGTGCACCGTTCCCGCGCGTCCCTGGCGGACCCCGCCTGATCGGGCGGTCTTCGGTAGTGGCTGCCGGGGTGAATTCTCCGGCCGCTTCGATCGACGGCCGTAGCCGCATCACGGCCCGTGGTCTGGCAGGCTGCTCAGCATTCTGGGTGTGACGACGCGAAACAGCTGAACAAAGACCCAGAGAGGCCTCACGGACACCTATGTCTGTCGCAGAAATTGAAGACGGCGTATTCGAATCGACCGCCGTTATCGACAACGGAAGCTTCGGCTCCCGCACCATCCGCTTCGAGACCGGCCGGCTGGCCCGGCAGGCCGCGGGCTCGGCCGTCGCCTACCTTGACGACGAAACCATGCTGCTGTCGGCGACCACCGCCAGCAAGAACCCCAAAGACCACTTCGACTTCTTCCCCCTGACGATCGACGTCGAGGAGCGGATGTACGCCGCCGGTCGCATCCCCGGCTCGTTCTTCCGCCGGGAGGGCCGCCCGTCCACCGACGCGATCCTGACCTGCCGGCTGACCGACCGGCCGCTGCGCCCGTCGTTCGTCGACGGCCTGCGCAACGAGATCCAGGTTGTCGTCACCGTGATGAGCCTGGATCCCAACGATCTGTACGACGTGGTGGCCATCAACGCCGCATCGGCGTCCACCCAGCTGGCGGGCCTGCCGTTCTCCGGACCCATCGGTGCAGTGCGGGTTGCGCTGATCGACGCGACGTGGGTGGCGTTCCCGACCGTGGAGCAGCTTGAGCGCGCGGTGTTCGACATGGTGGTTGCGGGCCGGGTCGTCGGCGATGACGTCGCGATCATGATGGTCGAGGCCGAGGCCACCGAGAACGTCATCGAGCTGGTCAGCGGTGGCGCGCAGGCGCCCACCGAAACCGTTGTGGCCGAAGGCCTGGAAGCCGCCAAGCCGTTCATCCGGGTGCTGTGTGAAGCACAGCAGGCGCTGGCCGAAAAGGCCGCGAAGCCGACCGGCGAATACCCCGTCTTCCCCGACTACGGCGACGACGTCTACTACGCGGTCTCGTCGGTGGCCACCGATGCGCTGTCGGAAGCACTGACCATCGCAGGCAAGAACGAACGCAACGACCGCACCGACGAGATCAAGGCCGAGGTGCTCGAGCGTTTGGCCGAGCAGTACGCCGGCCGGGAGAAGGAAATCGGCGCCGCGTTCCGATCGCTGACCAAGAAGCTTGTCCGCCAGCGCATCCTGACCGACCACTTCCGCATCGACGGCCGCGGTGTCACCGACATC
>JBAREU010000284.1:0-2601 GCA_049796515.1 Solirubrobacterales bacterium | reverse complement strand
GGCGCGCGGCGTGATCGTCGCCGCCGGCCCGCTCGGCACCAACAAGCTCTTGCAGCGCTGCCGCCTCGGCGGCTCGCTGCCGCGGATCTCCCCTCGCCTCGGCGAGCTGGTCCGCACCAACAGCGAGAGCATCCTCGGGGTCCGTGTCCCCGAGGACTACCCCGATGACCTCACCAGGCGGGTCGCGATCACCTCGAGCATCTATCCCGATCCCCACACCCACATCGAGACCGTCACCTACGGCGAGGCCGGCGACTCAATGAGCCTGCTCAACACGCTGCTGGTCGGCGACGGCACCCGGGTGACCAGGCCGATGAAGCTACTCGGACAGATCCTCCGCCACCCCGTCAACTTCGCCAAGATCATGTGGCCACGAGGCAGCTCGCGCCGCACGATCATCCTCCTCGTCATGCAGACGCTCGACAACGCGATCGCCCTGCGGCCGAAGCTGAAGCGCAACGGCGAGGTGCGCCTGCAGACCGAGCAGGACCCCGAGCGACCCAACCCGACCTTCATCCCGGTCGCCAACCAGGCGGCGGAATGGCTGGCGCAACGGACCGGCGGGGTCGCAACCAGCTCCGTGACCGAGGCGGCGTTCAACATCCCCACCACCGCCCACATCCTCGGCGGCGCGGTGATCGGCCACGGCCCCGAGGACGGCGTCGTTGACTCGCGCCAGCGGGTCTTCGGCTACGAGAACCTGATGGTCTGCGACGGCGCCGCGATCCCGGCAAACGTCGGCGTCAACCCAAGCCTGACGATCACCGCCCTGGCTGAGCACGCGATGAGTCACGTGCCGCCGAAGGAGGGGGCCGCACCGCGCGACCTCCCGGAGGCCGCGCGGCCGGCTGCAGTCGTCTAGCGCCTAACCGGCGTCAGCGAGGCGCTGCCCAACGTAGTCCCAGTTGACGACGTTCCAGAAGGCGTCGATGTATTCCGGGCGTTTGTTCTGGTACTTGAGGTAGTAGGCGTGCTCCCAGACGTCGCAGCCGAGTAGTGGCACGCTGCCGTCGGCGACGGGCGAGTCCTGGTTGGGGGTGGAGACGACCGCCAGGCCGGAGCTGTCCTTGACCAGCCAGGCCCAGCCGGAGCCAAAGCGGGCGATGCCGGCGTTTTTGAACTCGTCCTTGAAGGAGTCAAAGGAACCGAAGGTCTCGTCGATCGCGCTCGCCAGCTCGCCGCTCGGCGCTCCCCCACCTTCCGGGCTCAGCATCTGCCAGAAGAGCGAGTGGTTGAAGTGGCCGCCGGCGTTGTTGCGGACGGGCCCCTGCTTGTCGCCAGGCAGGCTGGAGAGGTTGCGCAGCACGTCCTCGACCTCGCGGTCGGCCCATTCGGTCCCCTCCAAGGCTGCGTTGGCTTTGTCGACGTAGGCCTGGTGGTGCTTGTCGTGGTGGACCCGCATCGTCGCCTCGTCGATGTGCGGCTCAAGCGCGTCGTAGTCGTAGGGGAGGTCGGGAACCGAGAAAGCCATCTGGAAGCTCCTTGTTTTCGAATTGGAAGTCCAGCGGGAGCCTAGCTGCCGCAACGCTCCGCTTACCCGCTGCCCGCGGGGCATACCCTTGGTCTACGCGACGACCGCCGTTTCGGACGGCGGCGATCGGGTACGAGATGAACTCGACGGGCAAGCACTCGACAGAAGAGGGTTCCGTTTCCGGGCCCGGTGTGGAAGATCGGCTTGCGCGCGATGACGAGCTCTGGCGCCGCTTCGCCCAGAGTCGCGACCCAGCCATCCGCGAGGAGCTGGTGCGGCGCAACATGGCCTTCGCCAAGCGGCTGGCGTTGCGCTACCGGGGCGCCAGCGAGTCCTTCGACGACCTGCTCCAGGTAGCCAACCTGGGCCTGCTCAACGCGGTCGATCGTTTCGACCCCGAGCGCGGCATCCCCTTCACCGCATTCGCCTCGCCGACGATCCTCGGCGAGCTCAAACGTCACTTCCGCGACCGGGTCTGGACCGTGCGGGTGCCGCGCGGCCTGCACGATCGCATGGCCGAAGTCGACAAGGCGATCACCGAGCTGACCAAGCAGCTGCAGCGCTCGCCCTCGATCGGCGAGATCGCCGCGCGGCTCGAGGTCGAGCAGACCGACGTGCTCGAGGTGATGGAGGCGAGCCACAACCGCCGCCCGCTCTCGCTCGACCGGCCGGCCGGCTCGGAGGATTCCGAGGACTCGCCGCCAACCGAGTGGATCGGCGAGGAGGACGAGGCCTACGAGCTGGTCGAGGGGCGGATTGCGCTGGACTCGGCGCTGCCCCACCTCGACGAGCGCGAGCGGCTGGTGCTGCGCCTGCGCTTCGTCGAGGACATGACGCAGTCGCAGATCGCCGAGCGCATCGGGCACTCGCAGATGCACGTCTCACGCATCCTGCGCCGCGCCCTCTCTCGTATCCGCGAGCAGATCAGGGAGCAGCGGCAAAGCGAATGATCAAGTACTCACCGTCGCTGGACTCCTCGACGGTGAGCTCGTCCGCCAGGGTCTCCAGCGAGCCGCCGACGTCGGGGACCTCCAGGTCCTCGCGAATCTGGTTCGCCTCGCCCTCTTCCATCGGGCCCAGCCGCAGGTCGATGCCGCCGTCGCGCTCGTCGAGCCCAAGCCGCACGCGCC